>JAIWOS010000052.1 GCA_020217265.1 Thiobacillus sp.
CCGGGCACGCGGTTTTCCGCCAGCCAGCCGCCCCAGTGCGCGTTGGCAAAGATCATCAGCTCGGACACCACCTTGTCGATGGGGCTGCCGCGTTTGCGCGGCTCGATGCGGATATGTTCGCCGTCGACCTTGAAGCTGTAGTCAACGCGGTCGACCGTGTCGGTCTTGCCGCGCCCGGCTTCGAGCACGGCGGCAAAGTCGCGCAGCCATTCCAGCTCGCGACGGTACGGGTAGTCGGGAACATCCGGGTTCCCGAGCGTGGCGTCGTTGAACTGCGTCTCCAGCGTCTCGTGGCGCAGGTTGTCGGCGATGTGCACTTGCTCCAGCTTCGTCTCGGTGCCGAGTACGCGCAAATCGGCGGCAACATCGACATAGAGCGACAGCGCCGGGCAGTCGTGCGCCTCGCCGAGCGTGTAGTGGTGGATCAGCGCCTCCGGCAGCATGGTGATCTTGTCGCCGGGGAAATACACCGTCGAGAGCCGCTCGCGCGCCACGCGGTCGAGTTCCGAGCCCGGCGCGATGCCGAGCGCGGGCGCGGCGATATGAATGCCCACGCGCACGCTGCCGTCGTCGCGCCATTGCACCGACAGCGCGTCGTCGATCTCGGTCGTCGCCTCGTCGTCCATGGAGAATGCGCGCACGGCGCTTTTCGGCAGCTCGGGCGGATCGACGGGTTCGGTCACGGGCGCAAACCCAGTGCCGCGCGGGAACCACTCCAGCGTGAAGCTCATGCGGTGGAAGTCCAGCGTCGACGGAATCGCGCCGCAGCGTTCCATCAGCCGCAGCGGGGTTAGCCCGGTCGCGCTGGCTGCATCCTCCAGCGCCTTGTATTCGAGCGTGTTCTTGTCGGGCGCAATCAGGATGCGCGGGATCAGCGAGACATACTCGGGTGGCAACCGGAACGCCGCCAGCTCGGCGGCGAGGTGGGCCTGCCGCTCGGCCGCGAGCCGCTTCTTCTCCAGCCCGGCCTTGGCGGCGGCGAGCGTCTCGGCCGGCGCGGGCCGGTAGCGGCCCTTGCCTTTTTTATGGAAGTAGATCGGCGAGGCGTGCAGCTTCATGAGCAGCGCCACCGATTCCGCCGGGCGCGGCGCGTGGCCGTAGTACTCCTGCGCCAGCTGCTCGAAGCCGAATTCGTCCGTGCCCGCCGCTTCCCACAGGAAATCCGCGTCGAGTTCCGCCGTCAGCGACTCGGCTTCCGTCATCACCTCGCCCGGCGCGGGCGCGGCAAAGCGCAGCAGGATGTTCGCCGCCTTCACCTTGCTGCGTTTGCCGGAAGCGGCTTCCACCTGCGCCGTGGCCTCGGTTTCGGACAGGATGGAACCGGCCTTGAAGTGGCCGTCTTCTTCGAAAATGACGTGCATGAAGCTCAGAAATCCAGGAGGGTTGGGAAGTGGCGCTCGAAGTGGGCGAAGCCGTGGTCGCCGCCTTCCTCAACGATCTGCCTGCAGCCGGCGTAGTAGGCGACCGCGTCACGATAGTCGAGCACCTCGTCGCCGGTCTGCACCAGCAGCAGATAGCGTTCGGGGCGCGTGATTCTGGCGATGTCCAGCGCCGCAAGTTCAGCGATGTGCGCTTCCGTCAGCACCCATTTCTCGCCGGTATGCCAGTTGGTCTGCGTGCCGAGCGCGCTCTTCAGCAGCTTGTGCGCATGCACCGCCGGATTAACCAGCACCGCCTTCCAGCCATGCTTTTCCGCCAGATAGGTGGCGTAGAACCCGCCGAGCGAACTGCCGACCAGCGTGACGTCGTTGGCTCCCGCACGCGCCAGATGCGCCTCGACCTTGGCAATGGCCTCGCGCGGACTGTTGGGCAAGGCCGGGCAGTAATAGTCGGCCAGCCGGCCAAGGGCGGCCAGGTGCTCGCCGAGCTGGCGTGCCTTGCCGGAGGCAGGGGAGGAATTGAAGCCGTGGAGGTAGACGAGCATCCGCTGATTTTACCGGCGCGGCAGGGATTCCAGAAATGGCGGCACGACCGTGGCGCGCTGGCATGTTTCGTGTTTGGTCAGCCCCCAGGGGGCTGTGCCGCCATGATCCCGCCCGATCGTGCACCTCTGTGGCTCGGCATGGGTTCATGGCGGTGCATCCCGCGTTTCCAGTCCACCCAAATAGAGCGCACTCATGACCCGCACCGAAGTCACCGACCTCATCCTCGCCGCCAAACACAGGAAAGGCCTCAAGTGGGCCGACATCGCCCAAAAGGTGGGGCAAAGCAAGGAATGGACGACCGCCGCGCTCCTGGGCCAGATGACCCTCGACAGGAAGCAGGCTGCCACCGTCGGCAAGCTGCTCGGCCTGCCGCCCGAGGCGGTCGAACAGCTGCAGATCGTGCCCTACAAGGGCAGCCTGCCCACGGCGATTCCCACCGATCCGCTGATCTACCGCTTCTACGAACTGATCATGGTGTACGGCAGCACCATCAAGTCGCTCATCCACGAGGAATTCGGCGACGGCATCATGAGCGCGATCGACTTTTCGATGGATATTTCGCGGGTGGCGGACCCGAAGGGCGATCGAGTGCAGATCGTGCTGAACGGGAAGTTTTTGCCGTACAAGATGTACTGAACTTGAACCCCTCTCCCGCAAGCGGGGGAGGGGTTGGGGAGGGGGAAGCTTCTACGTCGTAGCAGGGTGCTTTGCAAGACTGCTTCCCCTTGGCCGGGGGTAGCCCGGCAGCTAGTTACTTTTCTTGTCTCGCCAAGAAAAGTAACCAAAAGAAGGCGACCCCGACATCCCCGAATTCCCGAAGATCAAGCGCGTCGGGTGGGCGGCAAAGAACTCGCCCCGCCTTGTTGTCTTGATTTTTATTTTTGTGGGCGGGGCTCAAACACCTTTGCCGCTGATCCACCCGACGCGCTTGATCTTCGGCGGGGCTGTAAGGGGAGGTAAGTCAAAACCAAGGTAGTGATGACTGGATGTCTTGTGCACTTGTGTTGAGACGCCGCTTCGATGCAATGCCCTCGGTCACTGCGTACTACGTGGGCTTGTCAGATTTTTCCTCTTGAGAAGAAAAATAAAATTTTTCTTCGTAAAAGGATTTGTAAGAAATTTCTAGACTTCCCCTGTTCAAGGCATGCTCCACGACTTCAGGCGATGGGAGATTTGGGCCAATAAAACGTACCGAGACAACCGCGCATCGCTCTTTTGGCGCCATGGAATAGTTCTTTGCCAGATAAGAATGGTTTGACTCATACGAGAAATTCGGAAAAAGGATTTTCAAAGCTTTCTCGGTCGGTTCGGTTCCGTTGCCTGAAATTCGCTTTCCGTCAACTTTTAATACAAATTCTTCGATGATCGCAGGCCCGATGCCATTATTTATCAGCTCAACTGCGTAAAACCCCTTGCCCGAATCGCGGTGTGTCCATGTCGTGAGATGCGGTCTGACGGAAAGCTTGTTGTGTTTTTTTGTTTGGGCACCCTGCCAAAAGGAAAATACTAAGGCACATAGCGCAATGACCGTGCTTGATATTCCTGTGATCGCTTGCCAATCTACGTCCGCACAATCCACGTTTTTCCCCTGCTTCTGTTGTGCACATTTGGCGAAGGCGAAATGCGCCGCAATAGTATCTGCAGCCGCTATGTCATTGCTGCCCTGGTTTTGACTTTCTCCCCCATACAGCCCCGCCGAAGATCAAGTGTGTCGGTCGGATCAGCGGCAAAGGTGTTTGAGCCCCGCCCACAAAAAACAAAATCAAAAACAACCAGGCGGGGCGAGTTCTTTGCCGCCCGTCCGGCGCGCTTGATCTTCGGGGTTTCGGGGCTGTCGGGGTCGCCTTCTTTTGGTTACTTTTCTTGGCGAGACAAGAAAAGTGACTAGCCGCCGGGCTACCCCCGGCCAAGGGCAGCGGTCTTGCAAAGCACCTTGCTATAACGTCGAAGTCTCCCCCCCCCCCTCCCCAACCCCTCCCCCGCTTGCGGGAGAGGGGCTAGCTGGTCATTACGCATACCCTCCATACCGATGCATCGGCGTCAGCACGATCTCCTCGTGGTAGTGCTGGTGCAGCGCTTCCAGCAGCCTGGCGTGGATGCCGCCGAAGCCGCCGTTACTCATCATCAGCACATGGTCGCCCGGCCGGGTGTCCGCCACCAGCTGGCTGACCAGCTTGTCCAGGTTGTCGAACACGCGCGCCTTGTCGCCCAGCGGGGCCAACGCCTCGGCGGCGTCCCAGCCGAGGTTGGCGCCATAGCAGTAGACGGCGTCGGCGTCTTTCAGGCTGTCGGGCAAGGCGGATTTCATGACGCCGAGTTTCATGGTGTTGGAGCGCGGCTCCAGCACGGCGAGGATGCGCGCGTTGCCGACCTTCGCGCGCAGACCTTCGACGGTGGTGGCGATCGCGGTGGGGTGGTGGGCGAAATCGTCGTAGACGGTGATGCCGTGGACCGAGCCGCGCACTTCCATGCGGCGCTTCACGTTTTCGAAGCGGGCGAGCGCATCGATGGCGGCGGCGACGGGCACGCCGGCGTGGCGCGCGGCGGCAATGGCGGCGAGCGCGTTCAGGCGGTTGTGCTCGCCGATGAGGCCCCAGTTCACGCGGCCCTGCAGGGTGCTGTTGAAGAAGACGTCGAAGCTGCCGCGAGCGTCGGCTTCGCCCAGGGTCCAGCCGCCGACGCTGCCGAAGCGTTCGGCCGGCGTCCACAGGCCGCGTTCGAGCACGCGGTCGATGGCGGGCTCGCGGCCGTTGGCGACGATGAGGCCGTTGCCGGGCACGGTGCGCACGAGGTGATGGAACTGGGTCTCGATGGCGGCCAGATCGGGAAAGATGTCGGCGTGGTCGTATTCGAGGTTGTTGAGGATCGCGGTGCGCGGCCGGTAATGAACGAACTTGGAGCGCTTGTCGAAAAACGCGGTGTCGTATTCGTCGGCCTCGATGACGAAGAAGGGGCTGGCGGTGAGCCGGGCGGACACGCCGAAATTTTCCGGCACGCCGCCGATGAGGAAGCCGGGGTCGAGCTTCGCGTCTTCGAGGATCCACGCCAGCATGGACGAGGTGGTGGTCTTGCCGTGGGTGCCGGCCACCGCCAGCACCCATTTGTCGCGCAGCACGGTGTCGGCGAGCCACTGCGGGCCGGAGGTGTAAGGAAGGCCACGGTTGAGGATGGCTTCGATGAGCGGCTGCTTGCCGCGCGCAACGACATTGCCGACCACGAAGATATCGGCCTTGATGTCGGCCTGTTGCGCGTCGAAGCCTTCGATGAGCTCGATGCCGAGCGCGCGCAACTGATCGGACATGGGCGGGTAGACGTTGGCGTCGCAGCCGGTGACGGTGTGGCCGGCGCTGCGCGCGATGGCGGCAATGCCGCCCATGAAGGTGCCGCAGATGCCGAGAATGTGGATGTGCATGGTGACGGAGCGGGGGAAAGAGAGCGGAGGGATTATCCCACGGCAGCGGCGCGCGACTGCTGGATGAGGTGGGTGAGCAGGGCGCGCAGCTTGGCCGGCCGCAGGGGTTTGTGCAGTAGCGGAAAGCCGGCCTCGCCGATGCGCTGGATGGTGTCGGGCGCGGTGTCGCCGGTGACCAGGATCGCCGGAATCTCGCGCCCGAAACTGCGGCGCAGGCGCGCGATCACGTCGATGCCGTCGTCGTCGGGCAGGCGGTAGTCGGTGACGATCACGTCGGGAACGCGGCCAAGGCTGGCGAGCCAGTGCTCGGCTTCGCCCGCGCTGTGGGCGGTGACGAGATCGATGTTCCAGTTGTCGAACAGCTCGGCCATGCCGCGCAGGATCGCCGATTCGTCGTCCACCAGCAGCACCAGCGCGTCGGCCGGCATCTGGCCGGGCACGACGACCGGCGCCGGCGGCTGGATGCGGGCAGCGTCGCCCAGCGGCACGTCGATGCTGAACACCGAGCCGTGGCCGGGGCGCGATCGCAGGTCGACGCGGTGGCCGAGCAGGCGGCCCAGACGCGAGACGATGGCAAGCCCCAGCCCCAGGCCCTTGCTGCGGTCGCGCGCGGCGTTGTGCAGCTGCACGAATTCCTGGAACACGCTTTCCTGCTGCTCCTCGGGAATGCCGCGGCCGGTGTCGTAGACGGCGAGACGCACCAGCCGGCCACGCCGCCGGCACGCCACCAGCACGCCGCCGTCGTCGGTGTAGCGGATGGCGTTGGCGATCAGATTGGCGAGAATGCGCTCGATCAGCAGCGGATCGCTGTAGAGGGCGACATCGCAGGGGCGAAAGCGCAGCTGCAGGTGTTTCTCGCTCGCCAGCGGCTGGAACTGCTTGTCGAGATCGGCCAGCAGGCGGCCGAGCGGAAAGTGCACCGGATGTGCCTCGATGGCGCCGGCGTCGAGCCGCGAAATATCCAGCAGCGCGTTGAACAGCAGTTCCATCGCCGCGGTCGCCGCCTCGATGTTGTCGATCAGCGGTTGCGTCTCGGGCTGGCGGTTGCGCGCCTTGAGCGTGGTGACGAACAGCGACAGCGCGTGCAGCGGCTGCCGCAGATCGTGGCTGGCGGCGGCGAAGAAACGCGACTTCGCGGTATTGGCGCGTTCCGCCATGTCCTTCTTCGCGGCGAGGTCGGCGGTGGCCGCGCGGATGCGTTCTTCCATCTCGCTGCGCTGCGCCTGCAGGGCGTCGGCCATGTCGTTGACCCCGGCTGCCAGCAGGCCGACTTCGCCGCACGCCGGCAGGTGCGCGCGCACCGCCAGGTCGCCGCGCGCGAGTCGGGCCACCACGCCGCCGACG
>JAIWOS010000119.1 GCA_020217265.1 Thiobacillus sp.
CCGGTCGGGCTCACCAGCGCGCCCTCGACCTGCAGCGCGCGCCCCATCACCCCCGCCAGCGGCGCGCGGATTTCGGCGTAGTTGCGGCTGATGCGCGCGCTGGCCAGGCTCGCCTCGGCCGCCTTCACCCCGGCGGCGGTCACGTCGAGCGCGGCCTGCGTTGCGTCCAGCGCGCGCTGGCTGACGAAGCCTTGCGCCGCGAGTTTCTGGTTGCGCTCGAGCTCGATCCGCGCCTCCTTGTACTGCGCCGCGCGGTTGGCGACATCGGCCTGCGCTGCGCGCACCTGCGCGTCCAGACTCGCCGAGTCCAGCGTGTAGAGCAGCGCACCCGCCTTCACCGGCGCGCCTTCCTCGAAGTGGCGGCGCTCGATGATGGCAGCGATGAGCGGGCGGATTTCGACTTCGCGCGAAGCCTCCAGCCGGCCCACGTATTCGAAGCTGACCGGCACGCTGCGCGGCACCACCGTTTCCACGGTCACCGCGGCGGGCGGCGGCATGCCGCCCTGCGGGGCTTGCGCGCCGGGCTTGCCGCACGCGGCTAGCAAGCCGACAAGGCTGAGAACGGCAGGCGTGGCAAGGCGCGACATGGCTCCCCCTGAAATCGGTTGTGTGTGCCGATGATAATCACATACATTCATGTATGTAAATTGTCATCCCCTTGGGTTTTGTGGACAATCGGCCCATGGTCAGGAAAACCCGCGTAGACACCCTCGCCACCCGCAACGCCCTGCTCGACGCGGCCTTGCAGGTCTTCCGCGAACGTGGCGTTGCCCACACCCGGCTCGCCGACGTCGCCAGCCGCGCGGGCGTGACGCGCGGCGCGATCTACTGGCATTTCCGCGACAAGGCTGAGCTTTTCGCCGCGGTATGCGAACGCGGCACGCTGCCGGTGGAGGCGCTGCTCGCCGAGGCCAGCCGCAGCCAGCAACGCGACCCGCTCGCCACGGTCAAGCAACTGGCGCTGATGGCCTTGAAGCAGTTGGCGACCCACGCCGACACCCAGGCGATGTTCGACGTGATCTTCCACAAGTGCGAATTCACCGAGGATCTCGCGCCGGTGGTGGCGAAGAACGACGCCGACCGCGCCGCCTGCCTGTCGCAGGTGCGGGCGCTGTTCGACCAGGCCGTCGCCATCGGGCAGCTGCCGCCCGACACCGACACCGCGCTCGCCACCCACGGCCTGCACGCCTACCTGGTGGGGCTGATGCACGAGTGGGTGCTCGCCCCGGCGAGCTACGACCTGGCCCGCTGCGCCGAAGCCCTGCTCGACACCTATCTGGCGGGGCTCAGCCAGCGTCCGCCACGCTGCCCGAAGCCGACTTGAACAGGGCCAGCGCCTGCTGCCGCTGCACCGCGTGATCGACGATGGGCAACGGATAGGCGTCGCCCACGCCGTAACGTGAGTGCTCGCTCGCGGGCAAAGTCCACGGAGCGTGGATGAATTTGTCGGGCACGCGGGCCAGTTCCGGCAGGTAGCGGCGAATGAACTTGCCGTGCGGGTCGAATTTTTCCGACTGTGTGACCGGATTGAAGATGCGGAACCAGGGCTGGGCGTCGCAACCGACCGACGCCGCCCACTGCCAGCCGCCGCTGTTGGCGGCGAGGTCGTAATCGATGAGCGTGTCGGCGAAATAGCGCTCGCCCAGCCGCCAGTCGACCAAGAGGTCCTTGACGAGAAAGCTCGCCGCGACCATGCGCAGGCGGTTGTGCATGTAGCCGGTCTGGTTGAGCTGCCGCATCGCCGCGTCGACCAGCGGGTAGCCGGTGCGCGCATCAGCCCACGCCTCGAAATGGCCGGGCGGATTCGGCCACCGCAGGTCATCGTACTGCAGCTTGAAAGCGTGCCCGGCCGCCACTTCGGGACGGTGCCACAGAATCTGGTGATAGAAATCGCGCCAGATCAGTTCCGACAGCCAGGTTTGCGCCCCCCGCCCGCCGATGCCGTAGGCCGCTGCCGCCAGCTGCCGTACCGACACGGTGCCGAAACGCAAATGCACCGACAGGTAGGACGGGCCTTTGACGGCAGGAAAATCGCGCGCTTCCTGATAGCGACCGATGCGATCGAGAAAATCGTCGAACAGCCGCGCGCCGCCCGACATGCCGGTGGGAAGCCGGAGTTCGGCCAGATTGGTGGCGGCGAAGCCCATCGCCGCAAGTGTCGGCAGCGGGCTCGATTCCGCCGCCAGCCGGTCGGCGTAGCGCTCGACCGGATAGGCCGAAAGGTAAAACGGCGTGAGTTTCTTCAGCCAGGCATTCTTGTACGGCGTGAACACCGAAAACGGCGTGCCCGCCGCCGTCAACACCTCGTCGCGCTCGAACACCACGCAATCCTTGAAGTGCCGGAAGGCAATGCCCTCGCCGGCCAGCGCAGCCGCCACCGCCGCGTCGCGCGCCAGCGCCGCCGGATCGTCGTCGTGGTTGCAGAACACCGCTTCGGCGCCCAGTTCAACCGCCAGCCGGGGAATCGCCGCGCGGGCGTGGTCGTGGCGCACGACCAGCCCGCCGCCGCGCGCTTCGAGCGCCTGCTGCAACTCGGCCACGCTGGCGTGGAGGAATTCGACACGGCGATCGGCCCGCTGCGGCAACGCATCGAGAATCTCGCGGTCGAAAATGAACGCGCAGACGACCTGCCGCGCGGATTTCAGGGCGTGGTAGAGCGCGGCGTGGTCGAAATCGCGCAGATCGCGGCGCAGCCAGACCAGCGCACGGGTGTATTCAGGCATGGCGCATGCTAACCGCTATAGTGAATGAACAGTCGGGGTGTCAGAGCAGATTACAATGGGGGCGCAATCATGGATACCGTCAACCTCACCCACCACTTCCTCATCGCCATGCCCGGCATGGTCGATCCCAATTTCAACGGCACGCTGACCTATATCTGCGACCACAGCGAACAAGGTGCGCTCGGCGTCGTGGTCAACCGCCCCATCGACCTCGACCTCTCGACCCTGTTCGAGCAGATCGGTCTCTCGCTGCCCGAGCGGCTCCAGCGCAAGACCGTGTACTTCGGCGGCCCGGTGCAGACCGAGCGCGGCTTCGTGCTGCACACGCCGCCGCAGACCTTCAGCTCGACGCTCACCGTCAACAACGCGGTCAGCCTCACCACCTCGAAAGACGTGCTGGAAGCCGTGAGCCAGGGCATGGGGCCGGACAAGTTCATGGTGTCTCTGGGCTACGCCGGCTGGTCGCCTGGGCAGCTGGAAGACGAGCTGAAACAGAACGCCTGGCTGTCGGTCGCCGCCGACCCGCAGGTGATTTTCGACCTGGCACCGGAAGAGCGCCTGCCCGCCGCGATGCGTCTCCTGGGCATCGACTTCGCCAGCCTGTCCGAAGAAGCCGGGCACGCGTGACGCTGGCGGACACCCACGGCACGGTGCTCGCCTTCGACCTCGGGTTGAAGCGCACCGGTGTCGCCTCGGGCGAGCTTTCCCTCGGCATCGCGCATCCCCTCACCGTGTTCCAGGCCGACTCGACCGAGGCCCGGCTCGCCGCCATAGAAAAACTCGTCGCCGAATGGCAGCCGGTACTGCTGGTGCTGGGGCTGCCCACCCACGCCGACGGCGGCGAGCACGAAATGACCCGGGTAGCCAGAAACTTCGCGCGCAAATTAGAATCGCGCTTCAGGCTGCCGGTCTTTCTGGTGGACGAACGCCACACCAGCACGGCGGCCGAATCCGCGCTGCACGCGCAGGGCGTCCACGGCAAAAAGAACCGTGCGCACCTCGACGCCGTGGCCGCCCAACTCATCCTGCAGGGATTCTTCGATGACCGCCTCGTTGCCTGACGCCAACTCGCTGATCGACGCGCTCGCCGCGGCGATCGCCCCCGGCTTCGATCCCGACACGCGCATCGTCGGCATCCACACCGGCGGCGTGTGGGTCGCCGAGCGCCTGCATGCCTTGCTGCGCTCGCCCCACCCCATCGGCCAGCTCGACATCTCCTTCTACCGCGACGACTTTTCCCGCATCGGCCTGCATCCGCAGGTGAAGCCCTCCAACCTGCCGTTCGATCTGGAAGGCCACGCCATCCTGCTGGTCGACGACGTGCTGTATACCGGGCGCACCATCCGCGCGGCGATGAACGAACTCTTCGATTACGGCCGCCCATCCTCGATCCGGCTTGCCGTGCTGGTCGACCGCGGCGGCCACGAGCTGCCGATCCGCCCCGACTTCGCCGGCGCCAGCCTCCACGTGCCGGCGCACCAGAACATCCACCTTTCCCGTTTGGACGACGGCCACCTCACGCTTTCGATCGCATGAATCTTCAACTCTCGGCCGACGGCAGGCTGCGCCACCTGCTCACGCTCGACGGCCTGCCGCGCGCCATCCTCACCCAGATCCTCGACAACGCCGAATCCTTCATGGACGTGGGCGAGCGCGAAGTGAAGAAAGTCCCGCTGCTGCGCGGCAAGTCGATCTTCAACCTGTTCTTCGAGCCTTCGACCCGCACCCGCACCACCTTCGAGATCGCGGCCAAGCGCCTGTCCGCCGACGTGGTGAACCTCAACATCGCCACCTCCAGCCAGACCAAGGGCGAAGCCATCCTCGACACCGTCGACAACCTCGCCGCCATGAACGCCGACATGTTCGTCGTCAGGCACAGCCAGTCGGGCGCGGCGCATTTCATCGCACGTCACGTCGCGCCGCACATCTCGGTGGTCAACGCCGGCGACGGCCGCCACGCGCATCCGACGCAAGGGCTCCTCGACATGTTCACCATCCGCCGCTACAAGGGCGCCTTCCACAACCTCACCGTCGCCATCGTCGGCGACGTGCTGCACTCGCGCGTGGCGCGCTCGCAGATCCATGCGCTCACCACGCTGGGCGTGCCCGAAGTGCGCGTCATCGGACCGAAAACCCTGTTGCCTGTAGGCGTCGAGCAGATGGGCGTCAAGGTCTTCCACAGCATGGAGCAGGGCCTTGCCGGCTGCGACGTCGTCATCATGCTGCGCCTGCAGAACGAACGCATGAAGGGAGCGCTGCTGCCCTCGTCGCAGGAATACTTCAAGTTCTTCGGCTTGACGCCCGAGAAGCTCGCGCTCGCCAAGCCGGACGCCATCGTGATGCACCCCGGCCCGATGAACCGCGGCGTGGAAATCGATTCCGAAGTCGCCGACGGCCCGCAGTCGGTGATCCTGCCGCAGGTCACCTACGGCATCGCGGTGCGCATGGCGGTGATGGCGATGCTGGCGGGAGGGGCGGCGGCATGAAGATCCTCATCAAAAACGGCCGGGTGATCGACCCGATGAACGCGCGCGACGGCGTCGCCGACGTCTGCGTCGCCGCCGGCAAGATCGTCGCCGTGGGTGCGGCGCCCGCCGACTTCCACGCCAACCGCGTGATCGACGCTGCCGGCCTCGTCGTCTGCCCGGGCCTCGTCGACCTCTCGGTGCGGCTGCGCGAACCCGGCTTCGAATACAAGGCCACGCTCGAATCGGAAATGCTCGCCGCGGCCGCCGGCGGCGTCACCTCGCTCGCCTGCCCGCCCGACACCGAACCGCCGCTGGACGAGCCCGGACTGGTCGAAATGCTGAAGTTCCGCGCCAGGAACCTGCCCGGCCCGCGCGTCTACCCGATCGGCGCGCTCACGCAAAAACTCGACGGCAAGCTGCTCACCGAAATGGCCGAGCTGACCGAAGCCGGCTGCCGCGCCTTCACCCAGGCCGACGCGCCGCTTACCGACACCCAGGTGCTGCTGCGCGCGATGGAATACGCCGCCACCTTCGGCTTCAGCCTGTGGCTGCGCCCGCAGGACGTGTCGCTCGCCAGGGGCGGCGTCGCGCACGACGGCGCCGTGGCCTCGCGGCTCGGGCTGCCGGGCATACCCACGCTAGCCGAAACGGTGGCGCTCGCCACCATCCTGCAGCTCGCCCGCGAAACCGGCGCGCGCGTGCACCTGGCGCGGCTGTCCACCCGCGAGGGCATCGCCATGGTGCGCGCGGCCAAGGCGCAGGGCGTGGCCGTCAGCTGCGACGTGGCGGCCACGCACGCGCACCTGTCGGAAAACGATCTGCTCGGTTTCGATTCCCACTGCCACCTGATGCCGCCGCTGCGCACGCTGCGCGACCGCGACGCGATCCGCGAGGCGCTGCGCGACGGCTCGATCGACGCGCTGTGCTCGGACCACACGCCGGTCGACGAGGACGAAAAACAGGTGCCCTTCGGCGAATCCGCGCCCGGCGCGTCAGGCGTCGAACTGCTGCTGCCGCTGACTTTGAAGTGGGCGCGCGAGATGGGGGTGCCCCTCCTGCAGGCGATCGACCTGATCACGTGGAAACCCGCGCAGATACTCGGCGTTGCGGGCGGCCACCTGTCGGTGGGCAGTTGCGCCGATATCTGCGTGTTCGACGCGACCGCCGAGTGGGTCGTCACGCCGCGCACCCTGGCGAGCCAGGGCGCCAACACGCCTTTTCTCGACCATGCGATGCAGGGCCGGGTGCGTTACACCCTGATCGACGGCCACCTCGATTTTGAAGCGCATTAGGCCGTGAAGCGCACCGGCCTGCCGCTGGCGGTCAATTTTGCGGCGGGCGCCGCTGCGGTCGCCGGCTTCGCGCCCGCGGGCTGGTGGCCGCTGCCGCTCGTTGCGCTGACCCTGCTGTTTGCGACGCTGGCCCGCGTCGACAGCGCGCGCCGCG
>JAIWOS010000004.1 GCA_020217265.1 Thiobacillus sp.
CCGATGCTCGCACGCGGGCGCGAGAGGTGCGCTTGATGCTGGAGAACGGTATTGATCGCGTCGCCGACCGGCGCGAGAAGAAAGCCGCCTTGGCTGCTGACGTGGCGAAGGCTGTTACCTTCGAGTGGTGCGCCAAGCGGTTCATTGAAGGCAAGTCCGCCGAGTGGAGAAACACGAAGCATGCCGCGCAGTGGACATCCACGCTCGAACAGTACGCCTATCCCGTCATCGGCAAGATGCTTGTCCGGGATGTAGAACTTCCCCACGTCCTGCGCATTCTCGAACCGATATGGGAAGCCAAGACCGAGACGGCCAGCCGGGTTCGCAGCCGGATCGATAACATTTTGGATTGGGCGACCGTTCACGGCTACCGAACTGGCCCAAGCCCGGCGCGATGGAAGGGCCACTTGGACAAGCTGTTGGCCGCACCGTCCAAGGTTCAGCGTGTCGAGCATCACGCCGCCCTCGATTACAGGCAGGCCGGCGCGTTCATGCGGAGGCTGCGCGCTCAGGCCGGCATGGCCGCGCGTGCGCTTGAGTTTGCCATCCTGACGGCTGCGCGCTCCGGGGAGGTGCGCGGCGCGACGTGGCAGGAAATCGACTTCGGCGCCGCTGTCTGGACTGTGCCACCCGAGCGCATGAAGGCGAAAAAAGAGCACCGCGTCCCGCTGCCCGGCCCGGCTATCGAGTTGTTGAAGCGCCTTCCCCGTGAAGCCGACAATGATCTTGTTTTCCCCGCGCCGCGTGGTGGCACGCTGTCGGATATGAGTCTGCTCGCCGTGTTGCGCCGCATGAGTGTTGACGCCACTCCGCACGGCTTCCGCTCGACGTTCAGGGATTGGGCCGGCGAGACGACGGCCTACCCGCGCGAGGTGATCGAGCATGCCTTGGCCCACCAGTTGAAGGACAAGGCCGAAGCAGCCTATGCGCGCGGGACGCTGTTCGACAAGCGCCGCCGCCTGATGGCGGAGTGGGCGCGGTTTCTGGATATTGCCCGCGTCGAGGGCAGCGGGGAGGAAGTCGGGCGGGGCGTCGCCGAGCTTATCAGGATGCGGGAGGCGTACTGATGAGTATGGGTGCGATTCTTGCGCTACTTGGCGGCGCCACACCAAAAAAGAACCGGCGCGGCAGGCCAACAAAGGCCAGCATGGGGTTAAAGCCGGATGATATTCCGGGGTGGATGTTCTTTCGCGCGTGCGTGGCTCTTCATGCCTTCGAACATGCCCGCGCAGAGGGTAAGACGCGACAGGAGGCTCAGCTTGCTGCTATCGACGCATGGCAAAGCATTTTCCCGATGGGGCGCCTTTCGAGAACCGAAGTCGATAACATCCTGCGCAATTACCAGCCGGAAGACAGGCCGGGCACGGCCTTGCGGGTCAGCAGAGGCTTCGAGGACATGCCAGAGTCTGTAATCGTTGACGGCAAAATGTGCCTTACAGGGCAATGGAAGCGTGTGCCTGTGTGGGTGATGCGGTTTGATGTCCGACCACCCTACCCCAAGCGGGGCAGCGGTAGGAAGACGAAATTTCGATACTCCAAGCGGTTTAGGTAACGCCCCCCTCCGTCAGCTTACGGAGGCGGCTATTTTTTTTGGGTATTTACTTTAAGAGTCTCTACACATCATGGAGACTCTTAATGCAAACACATCCCCCCGGCAACCACGCCGAAATCCTCAAGAACTTCGATGACTTCCCGGACGCAACCCGCGTCCGGCTTCCCGTAGTTCGCTTGCTGTTCGGCGCATCGCCCGCAACTATCTGGCGTCGCGTGCGTGACGGCAAAATCCCCGCGCCGCGCAAGGATGGCCGCATCACCTACTGGCTGGCTGGCGAATTGCGCGCCGCGCTGCGGGAGGGCGCGCAGTGATCTACGCCACCGACCCCAACACCCGCCGCCCCTGGGCGCGCAAGTGGGAGCGAATCCTCGCCGCGATGCTCGACGGCAAGGCGCGTAATGCCATCGAACACGGACGCGAGCTTGCGACAACCTGCCTTCACAGTGACGTTTCCAGCCTTGAGGCGCGCGGCCTGAAATTCAGCCATGAGCGTATCACCGTCGCCGGCTACGGTGGCTCCAAAACGTCCGTGGTGAGTTATCGCCTGTTGCCCGAGTCCTTCCCCCTCGCGCGCCGTTTGCTCGGCTTGGCGACCCCGCAAAACCCGCCGCATGGTGACGCCGCCCGCGCTTACTTGCTCCAGTCGCGGGGTGGCGCATGAGCATTCGTGTCATGACGAAGGTCTGGGACTGCCCGCACGTTGGGGGCGGCTCCGAACTGCTCGCGCTACTGGCGTTGGCCGATTGGTCAGACGATGAGGGCCGATGCTGGCCTTCGATGGAGTCCATCGCCCGCAAGATTCGTCTTAGCGAAAAGCAGGCCCGCCGCATCGTTCACGCACTGATAGATGCCGGGCTTATTGAGGTGATTGGCAACCATCAAGGCGGGCGACGTGGGCGCGATGGCGACGGGTTCAGCCGGCAGTACAGGATCGTTATTGAGCGACTTTCTACACTCCCCGCCCCTCCCGCCGGTGTCCTTCTACCCTCCCATGGGTGTCCTTCTACCCTCCCGCCGGTGTCCTTCTACCCTCCCATGGGTGGGAGACAACCCGTCATAGAACCATCAATAGAACCGTCAGTAAAACAATGCGCCGATGGCGCACCACCGCGCCTGCCCGATGGCCTTGACCGTGATCTATGGGAAGGCTACCTCGACCACTACCACGAACTTCAAGCCATGAAGGGCAATCCTGAGCCTCATCGGAATTGGGAGGGTGTAGCAATCCGCAAGCTGAACAAGCTGGCGTCCGAGGGCAACGACCCCAACCTCGTTGTCGAGCAGGCGATCTACAGCAGGGACGGACTGCTGCTGCCCCTGCCGCGAGCATTTAGAAAAGAAAAGTCCGTTTTCACCAGCATGGACGCTGCCACCACCATCCCGGCCACTTCCGGCCAGCCCCACGGCCACACCGGCCACCCTTCCCATTGAAAGGAAACCGCATGAATCTGGATAACCTGAAAACCATTTCCGCCAACCTCAAAGCCGTCAAGGGCGAACTCAAAGCGATCGAAAAGAAAATCGCCGAGGCCACCACGCGCCGCGATGGCCTGCTGGCCGAAGTCCAGGGTATCGACGCTGCCATTGAAGGCGCTGAGCTTGCTCACGCCGCCGCGCTGGCAGCCGTCGAACTCGGGGAGCCCGACAACACCGCCGCCACCGCCGCCGCGCTCGACATTTCCCGCGCTGCTTTGTCTCGCAAGCCCGAGCTAACCCAGCAGCGCCGCATGGCCGACGCCATGATCGAGGGATTGACGAAGCGGCATCTTGAGGCGCATGGCCGCTACGTCGCCCTGATCGAACAGCACAAGGCCGAACAGATCGATGTCGTTCTTGAGCACTGCAAGCAAACGATGAATGCCGCCCGCGAATCTTTCGCCGAGTTCCGCAACCGCATTACGGAAGCACAAGCCGCTCGGTTTGTGCTGGAAGACATGGGGGCTGGTTCTCGTTGGGATTTCGGCCATATCGACATTAACCAATTCACCATCGCCCCCGATCAAACAGCCTTCACGCTGTTTATCGGCAACATTCGCCGCGAACTCGAAGCAGCCTAAAGGAGAACAGATCATGCCGACCGCAACCGTTTACCGTGATGGCAAGGCCATTCGCACCACCAGCTTGTCGGCCGACCAGGCCCGCGACTTCGTGATCCTCGCCGATGCCGTGCGCGCTGCCCAAAGCGTCATGCGCAACAAGACGGAGAACAGCGCCACCGGCGGCATCGATGGCGTCAGCCACCGCGCCGGTATCGCTTACAGCGAGCGCCGCCCTGACGACATCTACGCCGTGTTGCCGCGCTTGGCCGAACTACTCGGCACGCATGCCCGCGCGGTTTACTCGCACCTTGACGAAGCCATCAACGGCGAAGTCATCCGCAACGCCGACGGCACCCCTGAGTATGGGTTGAAGCTGGCGCGCAAGAACACGCCGATACCTGCGCCATTTCACCCAGCCGCCGCGCTGGCATCGCAGGCAAGCGCCTTGGGCATGATTCCGCTCGACGGACTGGCCTTCGATCGCACCGAACTGACTGACCCGCCCCCGGCCCCTGTGGTCACAACAGGCGGGGCTGTTGTCGGCAACGGCAACGTGCCCCAACTCCGCGCATACGTCCGCTGGTGCGTTTAATCGAGTCGGGATAGGGGAAGGTATGGGTAAGGCGAAAAAAACGGCTCCAATCGAATCCTACGGGGCCGGAGGTGCTTCCAGGGAAGACGGCTTCATGATCGACGGGGCAACCGGCTTGCCCGTACCCCCCACCCCCACCAAGCGGGAGAAATTCATTCCGCTGGCCACGCTCAGCGACGTGAAGATGGAACTTGCCCGCCTATACCGACAGACCAAGGCCGGGAAGGTGGCAACCAGTGATGCGTCACGGCTGGCATTCATCCTGAACAGTCTGGGGCGGGTGATCGCTGACGCTGAGCTTGAGCAGCGTGTTCAGCAGTTGGAACAGCAAACAGCCGAAGGGGAATACCTGTGAATCTTGAATCCAGAATCGCCGCGCTCGAAGCTCGACAACGTGAATTCGATGAAGCGAAGTCGCCACGAGTCTTCATCCATAGACTGATTGACCGGAACGGTGTGGTTGTAAGGTGTTTCCCGGTCGCATTCCCTAACCCATGTAGTTGGGCCGAGTTTTACTCGGTCATGTGTCGGGAAGCGCCGGTTCCGCCAGACGTATTCCGGAAACGCGAGGGATGCGATCTTGCCGATGAATGCGATGCCGCGCAGCGATGCCGGGCTAGTGGCGTGGCGGTGAATTTGGAAAAGGACTTGTGATAGCGTCCTTCATCCACACCCCACCAAGGACACCAACAATGAAGACCCTCCCCGTAATACTCGCCGTTACCTTGATAGCCGGCTGCGCAAGCTCCGGCGTCAAGGTGGATCAAAGCAAAGTCAGCGCGTTTGAGCGCGGCGTCACCACGCGCGCGCAGATCGAAACTGCGCTTGGCCGACCCACCAGCGCCATGGTCATGCGCGATGGCAAGACCGTGCTGACCTACACGTTTGCGAATGCTCAGGTTCGCCCAGAATCATTCATTCCTATCGTAGGGATGTTTGCCGGCGGCACAGACGTCCGCGCCGAGTCCGTGACGGTCTACCTGGACGAACACGGCCTGTACGATGGCGCCGATAGCGTGGCGAGCGAGTTCGGGGCCGCGACCGGACTTGCCGCCGGGAAGCCGCAACCCCGGCTTGACCAACCGAGAGCACCTGAACCCCGGTAGCAAATACCCCGGAACAAACCCGCTTCTGCGGGTTTGTTCGCCAGTCCCCAGAAATTCCACACACCGGGCCGAGAGCCAATGCTGGCATGGTGTTCGATTCCGTGTAGTGGCACCTGACAGGACAAAGCCGATTTTTTTGACTTCCGCTACCACGGTGGCAGCCGTTCATCTTGCGCGTCGGCGCGGAGCTTGCGATGCTGCTCCTATGGCAATTCCGCCACGCAATGGAGATTGAGAATGTACGTTGCCCCGAGCCTTGCTATCCGCATCGCTGCTATCGCCCCCCACCTTACCCCCGATGAGGCCGGGCTAATGTTCGAAATTGCTGAAGCCTTCGCCGATGAGCCGGGCGAACTTTCGTTGTGCCTTGGTGAGCAAGTCGAGATTTTCGAGCGGCGAATCATCATTGATGCGCTTCGGGGCCGCTAGCTGCCGCGCTGACTGTACCCAATTCCGGGCCGAATCAAGCGCCCGACGTTTGAGTGGGTCTTTGTGGGGGTTTTCTATCTGGTCGGCCCGAAAGCCGCATGGAGTATGGGGGTTTGGCGGAGACGGAGGGATTCGAACCCTCGATGCAGGTTTAAGCCCGCATGCTCCCTTAGCAGGGGAGTACCTTCAACCTCTCGGCCACGTCTCCGAACCGCCGCGCATTGTATCGGAAGGCACGGCGGAACGCCACCTCAGGCCGGTGCCTTGTCGAGTTCGAAGGCCTGGTGCAACGCGCGCACGGCGAGTTCCATGTACTTGTCCTCGACCACCACGGAAATCTTGATTTCGGAGGTTGAGATCATCTGCAGGTTGATGTTTTCCTTGGAGAGCGTCTCGAACATCTTGCGCGCAACGCCCACGTGCGAGCGCATGCCGACGCCGACGATGGAAACCTTGGCGATCTTGTCGTCGCCGGTGACCTCGCGTGCTCCGATGGCGGATGCGGTCGACTTGACGATGTCCATCGCCCGCGCGAAGTCGTTGCGATGGACGGTGAAGGTGAAATCGGTGGTGTTCGCGTGGCCGATGTTCTGCACGATCATGTCGACGTCGATGTTGGCGTCGGCGACCGGGCCGAGGATCTTGTAGGCGATGCCGGGATGGTCGGGCACGCCGACCACGGTGATTTTCGCTTCGTCGCGGTTGAAGGCGATGCCGGAGATGACGGGTTGTTCCATTTGATCGTTTTCCTCGAACGTGATGAGCGTGCCGTCGCCTTCGTCCTGAAAGCTGGACAGCACGCGCAGTTTGACCTTGTATTTGCCAGCGAACTCGACCGAGCGGATCTGCAGCACCTTGGAGCCGAGGCTCGCCATTTCCAGCATTTCCTCGAAGGTGATGGTCTTGAGGCGCTTGGCCTCGGGCACGATGCGCGGGTCGGTGGTGTAGACGCCGTCGACGTCGGTGTAAATCTGGCACTCGTCGGCCTTCAGCGCCGCGGCGAGCGCCACGCCGGTGGTGTCGGAACCGCCGCGTCCCAGGGTGGTGATGTTGCCGTCGGCGTCCACGCCCTGGAAGCCTGCGACGACGACCACGTGGCCCGAGTCCAGGTCGCGCCGCATGTTGGCTTCGTCGATGCTGAGGATACGCGCCTTGGTGAACGCATTGTCGGTGAGGATGCGCACCTGCGAGCCGGTATAGCTTTTCGCCTTGAGGCCCAGGTCCTTCAGCGCCATTGCCAGCAGTGCGATGGTGACCTGCTCGCCGGTGGACACCAGCATGTCGAGCTCGCGCGGATCGGGCTGGGCCTGAATGTCCTTGGCGAGCGCGATCAGGCGGTTGGTCTCGCCCGACATGGCGGAGAGCACGACGACGACCTGATGGCCGAGCATCTTGAACTTGGCGACGCGTTCCGCGACGGCGCGGATGCGTTCGACGTTGGCGACCGAGGTGCCGCCGTATTTTTGTACGATGAGTGCCATTTCTGGGGACGAGGGACGGAAAAGCGGAATTTTAAGGGATTAGCGTTCGAAAAGCGCGACCGACTCGACGTGTGCCGTGTGCGGGAACATGTTGGCGACGCCCGCGGCGCGCAAGCGGTAGCCTTTGACGTGCACCAGCACCTCGGCGTCGCGCGCCAGCGTGGCGGGGTCGCACGAGACGTAGACGATGCGCTGCGGCGCCCCGGCATCGGGCAGGGATTTCACCACCTCGATGGCGCCGGAACGCGGCGGGTCGATGAGCAGCTTGTCGAGATGCCCGAGCGCGGTGAACTTCTCCGGCGTCATCTCGAACAGGTTGTCGACGGCGAAGCGGGCATTGGGCAGGCGGTTGCGCAGGGCGTTTTCCTGCGCGCGCGCGACGAGCTCCGCGCTGCCCTCGATGCCGAGCACGTCGGCGCCGCGGGTGGCGATGGGCAGGGTGAAGTTGCCCAGTCCGCAGAAGAGGTCGGCGATGCGCTCGCCGGGCTGCGGATCGAGCAGGCGCAGCGCGCGGCTCACCAGCGCGCGGTTGATCGCGGTGTTGACCTGGGTGAACTCGGTGGGCTTGAACGGCATGACCAGCCCGAATTCGGGCAGGTTGTAGCTGAGTTCGGGGGCGATGTTCGGCCAGAACGGTCGCGCGGTATCGGGGCCTTTGCGCTGTTCCCAGACATGCACGCCGTGCCGGTCGGCAAAAGCGCGCACGTGGGCGGCGTCTTCGTCGGTCCACGGTTCGAGCAGGCGGAACACCAGCACGGTGACGTGTTCGCCGACGGCGATTTCGATTTGCGGGATGCGGTCGGAATTGGACAGCCCGCCGATCAGCGCGCGCAGCGGCTGGATCAGCGCCGCGACATCGGCGGTGAGGATCTCGCAGCTTTCCATGTCTGCGATGAAACTGGAGCGTTTTTCATGGAAGCCGACCAGCACGCCGCCCTTCTTGTCCACGCGCCGCACCGACAGCCGCGAGCGGTGGCGGTAATTCCAGGTGGGGCCGTGCAGGGCGCGCAGCATCAGTTCTGGCTTTACCTTGCCGATGCGGGCGAGGTTTTCTTCCAGCACGCGCTGCTTGGCGGCGACCTGTGCGCTGGCCTCCAGGTGTTGCATCGAACAACCGCCGCAGCGTCCGAAGTAGCGGCATTTCGGCGTGGCGCGCTGCGCGCTCGCCTTGAGGATGACCACCGCGTTGGCCGAGTTGTACTTGGCGTGCTTGCGGTAGATGGAGATTTCGGCGCGCTCGCCCGCCAGTGCACCGTCGACAAAGGTGACCTTGCCGTCGATGCGCGCGACGCCGTGTCCCTCGTGGTCGAGGGACAGGATGTCGACCACCGGGTTCATGCCCACGCCGCCAGAAATTCCTGCCAGTGCGACGCCGGATGGCTGGAGACGGTGCTGCGGGCAAGTTCGATCTCGCTGTCGTAGGCCGCATCGTTGAGCGTACCGCGCATTTTCTGGAAGCGCAGATAGACGAGCCAGGTGTTCAGCACGTCGGTTTCGCAGTAGTTGCGGATGGCGTCGATCTCGCCGGCCTGGTACGCCTCCAGCACCTTGGAGCCGTCCATCCCTAGCTTGCCGGGAAACCCGCACAGCTTGGCCATGTCATCCAGCGGCGCGTTGGCGCGTGGCTGGTACATCGCCAGCACGTCCATGAGATCGAGATGGCGGGTATGGTAGCGACCGAGATAGTTGTTCCACTTGAACTCCTTGTCGTCGTCGCCCCAGTCCCAGTAGCGCGGTGCGGCCACGCCGTGGATCAGGCTGCGGTAATGCAGCACGGGCAGGTCGAAGCCGCCGCCGTTCCATGACACGAGTTGCGGTGTGTAGCGCTCGATGCCGTCGTAAAAGCGCTGGATCAGTTCGGCTTCGCCGCTGTCGCGTTCGCCCAGCGACCAGACCTTGAGCTGGTCACCGTGCCGCAACACGCAGGAAATCGCGACGACGCGGTGCAGATGGTGCGGCATGAAGTCGCTGCCGGTTTTCTGGCGGCGGGCGAGCAGCGCCATTTCGGCGAGTTCGGCCTGTGGCAGGGCGGCTGCGTCGATGCCGTTGACGGCGGCGAAACCTGCGAGATCGGGGATCGTCTCGATGTCGAAAACCAGGGTGGGGTGCATGGGACGGTTTCGAGAAAAACCGCCATTTTACGCTGTCCGGCGTCCGGCCCTAAAGCAGGGCGGTGTCGAGCGCCGAGGCGGCGATGAGGGCGTCAAGATAGGCGACGGAAATCTGGTGCAAGGGGATGTCGAGTTGTTGAGAATAAGCCGCCAGCGTGTCGGCGTCATTCACCTCGCAGGCATGGACCAGCCGCAGCAACGACCCTTCCGGCGTGGGTTGGGCCGACAGGGCGCGTGCCGTGGGTGCAGGCAGGGCGAGTTTGCGGACCAGCGCTTCCAGCGGCAGCCCCAGCGCGTGAGGCGCAATCGACAACAGTCCGATTTCGAATGCGGCGGCGGCGCTTTCGGCAGGCGCGCCCAGGCGGGTGATCTTGCCCATGAACAGCGCACGGGTAAGCGCACTCACGGCATGCTGCCGCGCAGCCTCAGACGGCTGGGTTCCCGCCAGCGCCAGCAGGACAGCAACGCGGCTGGCGCGCTGTGACCCCAGCATGACCAGCGCATGGGCTGCGGATTCGGCGGGGCGGCTGAGTCCGCCTGCCGGCGAATTGGCGATGGCGAGCAGGCGCGGCGCCAATTTCGGGTTGAGGCGGAAGTAGGACGTCAGCATGTCCACCGAGCGCCCCAGCGCGATGGTCAGCAGGTCGAGCTGCATGGCCTGTTCCTGCGAGCGGCTCGACGCCGCGC
>JAIWOS010000152.1 GCA_020217265.1 Thiobacillus sp.
CTTCGTCGGGAAGCGCGCCGCGCTTGAACCAGGTGCCTGCGGGCCAGCGTTGCTGCAAGGACCCGGCTTCGCCTTCGACGACGAGCTGCGCCTGGGTGCGCGGGGGCTGGCAGTCCGCGCGGCAGGCGAGATAGCGCCAGGCGGATGCGCTGTCGCGCACGGTGGCGTTGTCGGGGTTGAGGGTGGGGCAGAAATGCATGCCGCGATCCTGAAGTGTCAGGGCGCGCGCGAGTTGCTGTTCGTCCGCGATGTCCACGCGCCAGACGATGCGCGGGTGATCGAGTTCGGACAGCACGTCGCTGAACAGGATGCCGGTGCTGATTTGCACCAAAAGCGGCAGCGAACCGGTAACGTTGCCCTGCACCAGCGAAAACAGCCCGGTGAGCAGCATGTCCTCGTCCATTTGCCGCAACTCGGGGGGCGCATCCGGCGGGGCAGTCTGGCCGCGCAGGACCAGTTGGTGCGCGACCAGGGTGGCGTCGCCGTCGAACAGCGGATCGAACGAGAGAAAGCGCGCGCGCAGGTCTTCCTCGCGCGTAGGGGTGTCGCTGTCGGCCCCCAGCATCTGGGTCACGACGACGGTCTGCCCGGGGGCGCTGGTATTGATGCCGCCGCCGACCATGCGCGAGCGAGGGGGGTCGTCCGAAATCATCGCTTGTTCGAAAAATTTTGTAAGTGCATTCTAGCCCCGCGAACCCATTTGCGCGCGCATCAGTCAAGATGCGTGCCTGCCACCGAACAAACCGAGGAGATCGCCGCATGAAACGTACTGTCCTGAGAACCCTGATCGCCGGTGGCGTGGCCGCCTCGTGCCTGGCCCACGCCGCGCCGCGCGACGAAGTCGTGTCCACGGCGGCCGACCAGCAGGCGGTCGCGGTCACCATTTACAACGACAATCTCGCGCTGGTGAAGGACGCGCGGCAAGTGAAACTCGGCCGCGACCTCAACCGCCTGGCCTGGCGCGAGGTGTCGGCGCAGATGCGGCCGGAGACCGCGCAGTTGCGCAACACCACGAATCCCGGCGGATTTCGCCTGCTGGAACAGAATTTCGATTTCGATCTGCTCACCCCGGGCAAGCTGCTCGACAAATACGTTGGGCGCGAGGTGACGGTGATCCGCACCAACCCCGCGACCGGCGCCGAAACCCGCGAGGCCGCGACGGTGCTTTCGGCGAACAATGGCGTGGTGCTGAAGTTCGCCGACCGCATCGAAACCGGCGCACCCGGCCGCATCGCCTTTCCCGGGGTGCCCGATACCCTGCGCGACAAGCCCACACTGGTGATTTCGCTCGTCAACCCGGCGGCCGGCGCGCAGAACCTGGAGCTGTCGTATCTCACCGGCGGGCTGTCGTGGCGCGCGGACTACGTGGCCGAGCTCAATGCCGACGACAGCGCGCTCGACCTCAACGGCTGGGTGACGCTCACCAACCAGAGCGGCGCGGCCTACCCCAACGCGAAGCTGCAACTCGTCGCCGGCGATCTCAACCGCGTGCGCGACCCGCAGCCATCGCCGCGCGCGATGATGGCGATGGCAGCCAAGGTGGCGGATGCCGCCGAGATGCAGCAGGAGTCGCTGTTCGAATATCACCTGTATACCCTGCAACGCCCGACCACGCTGGCCGAGAACCAGACCAAGCAGGTCGCGCTGATGTCGGCGACGCGGGTGCCGGCGAACAAGGAATTCCTGCTGCAGGGCGCGGATTATTACTACTCGAATCAGGCGGGTGAAATCGGCCAGAAGATGAAGGTCGGCGTGTTCGTCGATTTCCAGAACAAGGGCGAAGGGCTGGGCATTCCGCTGCCCAAGGGCGTGATCCGCGTCTACAAGAAGGATGGCCAGGGCAACGCGCAGTTCGTCGGCGAGGATCGCATCGACCACACGCCGAAGAACGAAACCGTTCGCCTCAAGCTGGGCGACGCCTTCGACGTGACTGCCGACAAGAAGCAAACCGCCTTCCAGAAACTCGCCGGCACCAGCCGCTACAACTACGTGTTCGAATCGGCCTACGAGATCGTGCTGAAGAACGCCAAGACCGAGCCGGTGACGGTGACGGTACGTGAACCGATGCCGGGCGACTGGACCATCCTCGCCGAGTCGCAGCCGCACGCCAAGGTGGCGTCGGGCACGGCGGAATGGAAGGTGAAGGTGCCGGCCGACGGACAGACCACGCTGACCTACCGCGTGCGCGTCAGGTACTGAGCCCGCGCCGCCGGCGGATGTCGGCGATGAGGCCCAGCGTCGAGCCGTCGTGCTCGCCGATCACGCGCACATCGGAGAGCGCCGCGCGGATCGGTGGCGCGAGCTGCTTGCCGAGCTCCACCCCCCACTGGTCGAAACTGTTGATCTGCCAGATCACGCCCTGCACGAACACCTTGTGCTCGTAGAGCGCGATCAGCATGCCCAGCGTGTGCGGGTCGAGCTTCTGGTAGAGCAGGGTGTTGCTGGGGCGGTTGCCGGGAAAGACCTTGTGCGGCGCGAGTGCCTTCGCGTCTTCGCGGCTCATGCCCTGTGCGATCAGTTCGGCCTCGATCACCGCGCGCGACTTGCCCTTCAGAAGCGCCTCGGTCTGCGCCAGGCAATTGGCGAGCAGCCATTCGTGCTGATCGGCCAATGGGGTGTGGTTGACGGCGGCGACGAGAAAATCGGTGGGGATGAGGCGCGTGCCCTGATGCACCAGTTCGAAGAAGGCATGCTGTCCGTTGGTGCCGGGCGCGCCCCAGACGATGGGGCCGGTGTTGTAGTTGACCCGTTTGTTGTCGCGGTTGACGTTCTTGCCGTTCGACTCCATGTCGAGCTGCTGCAAAAAGGGCACGAGCAGGCGCAGGCGCTGGTCGTAGGGAAAAATCCCGTAGGTATCGGTGCCCCAGAAATTGGCGTACCAGATGCCGAGCAGACCGAGGATCACCGGCATGTTGGCGGCGAGCGGCGTCTCCTTGAAGTGGATGTCCATGGCGTGCGCGCCGGCGAGCAATGCCTGGAAGTTGCCCCAGCCGATCTGCAGCGCGATCGACAGGCCGATTGCCGACCACAGCGAATAACGGCCGCCGACCCAGTCCCAGAAAATGAACATGTTGTCGGGGTCGATGCCAAAGGCCCGAACGGCTTGCGCGTTGGTCGAGAGCGCCACGAAGTGGCGGGCGACCGCCGCCGGTGCATGTAGCGCGGCGAGCAACCAGGCCTTGGCAGAATTGGCGTTGGCCAATGTCTCCAGCGTGGTGAACGTTTTGGAGGCGACGATGAAGAGCGTCGTCTCGGGGTCGAGCGACTTGAGCGTTGTCGCCAGATGCGCCGGATCGAGGTTGGAAACGAAGTGGACGCGCACGTTCTCCACCGCGTAGTGGTCGAGCGCGGCGCACACCATCGCCGGCCCGAGGTCGGAGCCGCCGATGCCGATGTTCACCACGTCGCGGATGGGTTTGCCGGTATGACCGCGCCAGTTGCCGTTGTGGATGGACTCGACGAAACGCTGCATGCGATCCAGCACTTGCGCAACCTCTTTCTCGACATCCACGCCCTCGACGATGAGGGGCGGTCGCGCTGGCGCACGCAAGGCGGTGTGCAGCACCGCCCGACGCTCGGTAAAGTTGATGCGCTGGCCGTTGAACATGGCATTGCGCATGTCTTCCAGCTGCGACTCTTCGGCCAGCTGGACGAGTATCGCCATTGTCTCGGGCGTGATGCGGTTCTTCGAATAGTCGAGCAGGAGATTGCCGCAACGCAGCGACAGCCGCTCGAAACGCTGCGCGTCTTCGCGGAAGGCGGTCCGCATGTCGAAATCGCGCATCGACTTGAAGTGCGTTTCGAGAGATTTCCAGGCGGGTAGATGTTTGAGCGGTTTCATGGACGGGCGGTGTGTAGGCCGACGGCGGAAGGTATCATAGTGACTTCATAGCGGCATCGCACTCCGACAGTTTAGGGCACCCGACATGGTCACCGTGACACGCAACAAACTTGTATTCATTACGTATTCGATCCTCGATTCGCGCGGCATGGTGGTCGAGCAGCACGATATCCCGGTGGGTTATGTGCATGGCGCCAACAGCGGCATCCTGCCGGCCATCGAGGCGGCAGTGAATGGGCGGTCAATCGGCGACCGTGTGGAAATCGTGCTTTCGCCCGAGGAAGGCTACGGGCTGCGCGACGAAAGCCTGGTCTATGTCGAAGAGCTTGAAAACGTCCCGCCGGAATTCAGACGCATTGGCGCCGAAGTCCTGTTCGAGAACCAGGCTGGCGAAACCAAGGCGTTTTACGTCACCGCCATCGAGAATGGCAAGCTCACCTTGGACGGTAATCCCTCGCTGGCGGGACAGAGCGTGACCTGCCTGGTCAACGTGACGGACATCCGCGACGCGACCCCCGAGGAAATCCGCAATGGCAGGCCGCTCGATGTACCGACCGGCACGGTGCACTGAGTCGGGCTCTCGCAATCCTGAACGTAAAAAAGCCGGGTTGCCCCGGCTTTTTTACTGGATGCCACCTTACTTGGTGGGGCAGGCCTTGTCGCCCGGGATCTTGCCCGGCAGCCGCAGGAAAGCCTCGAACGGCCCCATCACGCTCATGGCTTCCATTTTAGGCCCCTGGAACTTGAGGCGGCCGAACATCATGGCCTTCATCGGGCCATATTCGCCGGCGCCCATCTCGTTCCACTTTTCGGTCGTGGCATGCATGGTGTAGTCCACGGCGTAGTCCATCTTGGGGTTCTGCACGGCACCGCCGTAGACGCACATGGCCTTGCCGTCCTTGGGGACGATCTTCATTTCGGTCTGGGTGGCCTCGCCGCAGTCGGTGCGGTAGAGATGGACGATCTTGTAGCCACGGCCAGCGTCGTTCTTGATCCATTTCTCGGCCAGGCCGTTGGTCAGCGTGGCGTCCTTGTTCCAGGCGTCACAGGCCTGGGCGGTCCACTCGGCGGACATCAGGGCAGGGGCGGCGTGGGCGGCGCCGGCGAAGGCGGCCAGCAGGGCCGCGGCAATGGTTGCGTATTTCATGTCACTCCTCCTAAGGAAAATAGGGCTACAGCTTGGTGGTATACGAAGAAGATACTTCGTGGCTGCACGGTAAACATGCCGTGCGGCCTTGTCAATGCGGTAAGCGGTTTTTTACAAAGCCATACAGCCAGGTGCCGTGCAGCGCACCCGCTAGCGCTGCCAGCGCGCCGATGGAGCCCATGCCGACCAGCGAAAAGATGGGGCCCGGACAAAGTCCAATGACGCCCCAGCCCAAACCGAAAATAAAGCCACCCAGGATATAGTTGACGTGCCCGGGCTCTTTTTTGGGGATTTCGATGGGTTGTCCGTCGAGCGTGAGCAGACGGCCGTAGCGCTTGAGCAGCAACACCCCCGTCATGCCCGTCGCGATGGCGCTCATCATGATGCCGTACATGTGAAAAGACTGGAAATAGAACATTTCCATGATGCGATACCAGGAGGCCGCCTCGGACTTGATCATCACGAAGCCGAATATGACACCGGCAAGCAGATAGGGCAGGAATCGCATGGCTGATTACCAGAAGATGGAAAATAGGTGCGGAGTGATGAGGTGCGCAGAGAGCAGGCCGCCCGCAAAAATGCCCAGTACCGCCAGGAGCGATTGCAATTGCAGGGTGGAAAGCCCGGTGATGGCGTGGCCGGAGGTGCAGCCGCTGGCGTAGCGTGTGCCGAAGCCCACCAGCACGCCGCCGCTGAACATCACGATCACCGACAGCCAGTTGAGGTCGAACAGCACCGGCGGCAGGAATCCCCCCGCGATGGGAACGTTCCAGTGGGAAAACATGGTCAAGGCGGCGACCGAGAGATCGACCGGGTCGGGGTTGGCGAACACCACGCCGGCGAGAAAGCCGCCCAGCACGGCGCCCAATGCGAATACCAGACTCCAGCTTTGTTCGCGCCAGTTGTAATGGAAGAAATCGACACTGACGGCCTTGGGCTGGGCGATGGCGCACATGTGTCGCAGGTTGGAGGAAATGCCGAATGAACGATTGCCGATCCACAGCATGAGCGGCACCATCAGACCAATCAGAGGACCTGAGATGTACCATGGCCAAGGTGAGTGGAGCCAAGTAAGCAGGTTGTTCATGCATTTTCCTCCGGCAAGCAGGTTTTTAAGTTATTCGTACTAGTGGCTCAAGGCTAGCATTTTTATTTGAGGCCAGTCGATAGGCTTTCCTCTATAAGCCGGATGCGCAGGGCCAGTCGGTCGACTTCGGTTGGCCGGTTTTGCTCGGCCGCCTGTTTTTCCTGAAGTTTCAGGTAGGTCAGCAGCGGTTGGCGCCAGCCTTGCGCCGACGCGGTCTCGGCTGCGAGCGAGAGTGTCGTTGCATCCGCCTCCTTGCGCATCACCAGCAGACTGGCGTCCAGCAGGCGCGACAGCGGATCGCCGATACGGGCGAGCGCAGCGGGGCGGGCGGGGGGGAGAGCTTTCAACAGATCGTGGTGTTGTGCGGGCAGTTGCGTCGCGTCCAGTCCGTTCCAGTCGAGTGTGAGGAAGCGGTAGTAGGCCGCATCCGCAGGGTCGGACTCGATGCGGGCGAGATCGGCGTATTCGGCGCAGGCGTCGTCGATCAGCATGGCGCGGCGCGTGGCGCAGCGCACCAGCCACAGCCGCGCGGTTTCCCTGACGCGGCCTGCACTGCCGGTGGCCGCCACCGCCTGCCTGAAATAGCGCTCGGCCAGCACGTTTTCGCCCAGCAGGGCATGCTTCTTGTAGCGCTCGATCAGGTCGGCGGCGTCGGTTTTCCAGTCCGGCGGGGGCGGGCCACCGCTGCCACAGGCGGACAGGAGAATGATGGCGGCGAGCGCGAGCAGGCGGCTCATGGCAGTTTCACCTCGGGGTCGCGCGCGAACGGCCACTTCTTGTTGATTTCGTTGACGAGGGCATTGGCGCGGCGCACCGCTTCGTCGATTTCGGCGCGCAGCCGCGCGATGTCCTGGGTGCCCTCCCTGACGTCCGCCGAGATCGCCACGGCGTTCGTCATCATCGCATCGGCTTTTTTGAGGCTGGATTGCGCATCGTCGAGCAAGGCGCGAATCTGTTGCAAAGAAGCGCGGGTCTGCGTGGCCACGCCATCCTGCGAGAACAGCCAGGTGTCGGCCTTGACGGCCATGCCGTCCATTTTCAGCGCGAGGCCGTCAAGTTTGCTGAGCAGCGCGCGCGTCTTGTCTAGCGAATCGGTCACGGCGCGGGCTTTTTCGGGGCTGCCGAGCACGCCTTCGAGCATGCCGTATTCGCCGGTCATGTTGCCGGTCAGGGTTTTCACGTTGGCGAGCGTGGCGTTGAGTTCGCCGTCTTTGCGCGTGAGGTGGTCGATGTTGTCGAGGATGGTTTTCACGCGATCGACGAGGACCGGAATTTCCTTGCTGATATCGGCGCTGAGCAGCAGCATGGTGGAGTTGTCCGGCAAGGGTGGCGCCTTGAGGTCGGGCGTGTCGACGCGGATTTTCGCGCCGCCGACGAAGGGCTTGTCGAGGGTGAAGCTGCTGTTCTGCTTGAGCCAGCGGGCGTTGCGTTCGAGCAATTCGACGTTGATGACGATGCCGCCGTTGTCGTTGAGCCCGAGCGAGGCGACGCGGCCGATCTCGATGCCGGAAAACACCAGCGGCACGCCGGGCGCCACCCCGTCGGCGCTGGCAGCCGCCAGCTTCAGCCGGTAGGTATGCTCGAAGAAGCCGCGCGCGTGCAGCAGGTAGACGAGGAACAAGCCGATGAGCAGCAGCGAGGCGGCGGCGAACAGTCCGACCTTGAAGTGGAAGGGATTGGATTTGACTGCGTTCATTGCGGATAAAGCGCCTGGTTCCATCCGAAGTCGAAGATTTCCCACGTGCCCGTCATTGCTGGCTGCGCGGCAAGCCTCTTGATGAATTCGGGATAGGGCACATCGTAAAGCATGGCGCCGGGGCGGTCGATCACCAGGCGCGGACGCTTCAGCATGAGCGCGCGGGCAAGCTGGGTGACGAAACGCTGGGCGGGCGTCATGTCGGGATCGCGCAAGGGCGCGATGTCGGCGTGTCCGAGCGCATCGAGCACGGCCAGCGCCTGCCGGACGGCCTCGGCAGCGTCGAGGTGGCGCTGGTAAAGCGGAATCAGCGCCACGTTGTCGAGCGCCGACAGGTTGGCGCGCAGCGGCAGGTCGAGCGCCACGCGTGCGACGTCGTCGGGCAGGGCGGCCACCGCGGAACGGAGCGCATCGCTGTCGTCGAACAGCGTCAGATGTATTTGAGCGCCAATGACATCACCTCGATCGCCACGATGGCAAAAAACACCCGCATCATTCCGCGCAGCACGGACACGGGCACCATGAACAGTTTCTTGGGGGTTTCCAGCCCCGCGGTCACCGGGATCAGCGTCACGGCGAGCCCGAACAGCGCGCATTTCATGGCAAGTCCGGCGACGATCCTGAAATCGAAAATTTTTGCAACGGTGCGGGTAAAGGCCTCGAATCCTGCCATGCTCATGCCGTAGATCGACAGATAGGCGAGCAGCAGCGCGACCAGCCCCGCCAGGGTGGCCAGCGTGACGACGGAAACGACGCCGCCGATCAGGCGCGGCAGGAATTCGAACTGCATGGGTGGAACCTTGCAATGATCCAGCGCATCCAATTCATTGTTGACGCGCATGAGTGCGACTTCGGTGTTGATGGCGCTGCCCGAGCGCAGGGCGATGAAGAGGGCGGTAAGAAACGGCAGCAGTTCCAGCACCAGCACGCGGATCGCCATTTCGGTGGCAAATTCGGTGAGGCCGAATTCGCGCGCGGTGGAAAGAATGATGGTGATGATCAGCCACGAAATGACCAGGGCGTAGCCGAGAAATACGTGAAGAATCTGGACTGCGGTGAAATACACTTGCTTGATCACCACGTCGAAGGTGGCGCGGTTCCAGGTGGCGGGATCGAGCAGCAGCATGAGTGCGCGGGCCAGAAAGGCGAACATGCCGTAACCGACGTCGAACCAGCCGACGAGCTTGGCGCCGAGCGATTCGAGGGTGGCCGCGAAAAAATTCATCGCGGCATCTTAACGCCTTCCGCAAGGCTTGCGCCATTCGGGGGCTGCCCCTACAGTTTTGCAATCCGAGGAGAGTACGCACGATGAAAATACGCACGATTCCCTTGCTCATGCTGTTGCTGTCGGCGCCGGCGCTTGCCGCTACCGGCACCGTGCTGCGCAACGACAAGCTCTACGCGCAGCCGAGCGCGACCGCCACGGCGGCAGGCAGCGTCAGCAAGGGCGAAAACGTCACTGTGCTCGCCAAGCAGGGGGGCTGGCTGCGCGTCAGCGCCGGCAGGAGCACGGGCTGGATCCGGCTGCTGTCGGTGCGCGTGGGCGAAGGTGGCTTGGGGGGCGCGGGCATTGGCGACGTGGTCGGCGCCGCAACCACCAAATCCGATCCAAGCCGGGTTGTTGCAGTGGCGGGACTGCGCGGTCTTAACGACGAGGAACTGAAGCAGGCGAAGTTCAACGCCGACGAACTGGACAGGCTCGATGCGCTCGCCACGCCCGCCGCACAGGCGCGGAATTTCGCCGCGCAGGCCGGGTTGGCGGCAGCCAATGTGCCGGCGCTGCCCAAGCCCGCGTCGCCGCAGCAGTCGTCCTCGCCCTGGGAGGCAAACTGATGAAAAAACCTTACTGGCTGGGCCTTGCGCTGGTTATTGCAGTGGCGAGCGTGCCTGCGGGCGCGTTCGACCTGGGCAAGATGCTTGAGGAGCGCATCAATCAGGAACTGGAGAAAAAGGACAAGTCCAAACAACCTCAACCCGCGCCCGCCACTTCTACAACGCCAGCCCCCGCCGGCGCGCAGAACGCGGCGGCGAGCCCGCCGCCGGCCAAGCAGAAGATCGACGCGCGGCAGCTGGGCTTCGCACTGTTTGGCGAATACACGCCGGAAGAGGAAAACCGCATCGGCCGCCAGATCGCCGGCAACCTGCTCGGCGCGGTGCCGCTGGTGCGCGACGAGGCCCTGCAGCGCTATGTCAATCTGGTTGGCACCTGGGTGGCGCAACAAAGCGGCC
>JAIWOS010000005.1 GCA_020217265.1 Thiobacillus sp.
GCAACGATGTGACCTGGCGCTTCGGCGTGCTCGACACGAATGACATCAACGCATTTGCCGCGCCCGGCGGCTATATCTTTCTGACCCGGGGGCTGTACCGATTGCTCGGCAACGAGGCCGAGCTGGCCGGTGTGCTGGGGCACGAAATCGCCCACGTCACCAAGAAGCATCACCTCAAGGTGCTGAAGCAGTCGACGCTGATCGGCGCGCTGGGGCAGGCGGCCAGCAGCAAGGCACAGGGCAGCGACCCGGCGGTGCAGAACCTGATCGGCAACGGCGCCGAAATCATGGCGCGCGGCCTCGACAAGGAGGCCGAATTCGAGGCCGATCGCATCGGCATGGTGTTCGCCGCGCGCGCGGGCTACGATCCATGGGGACTGCCGACCGTGCTGCAGGACATGGCAGCCCTGCCGGCCAAGGACAACCGCACCAGCCTGCTCTACAAGACGCACCCGCATCCGGCGGATCGTCTCGCCGCGCTGGGCGAAGCGGTGGGCAGCCGCATGGACAACGTGCACGGCAAGGACCTCGCCGACCGCTTTTACCGCATCAAGTGAAGCGCAACGCCTCCCGGCTGACGCAGGCCGCGCTGTCGGCGCTGTTCGTGCTGATGGTCGCGGCGCACGTCGCCGGCCTGTTGCGCATCGCGCCGATCGAGCGCATGGATGCCTGGCTCTACGACGCCTGGCTGCGGCACGCCGCACCGGCTGCTGCGGACGATCGCATCGTGATCCTCGACATCGATGAAGCCAGCCTGAAATCGGTGGGCCGCTGGCCGTGGAATCGCGAGGTGATGACGCGCCTGCTGGATCGGCTGTTCGACCACTACGGCGTCGCGGCGGTCGGGTTCGACATCGTCTTTGCCGAACCCGATACCAGCTCTGGGCTGGCCAGCCTGGAGCGGCTGGCAGCAGGGCCCCTGGCCGGCAATCGCGATTTCCGGCAGGCGGTCGAAGCGCTCGCGCCGAAACTGGATTACGACGCGCAATTTGCCCGCGCCCTGGCGGAACGTCCGGTGTCGCTCGGCTATTACTTCATCCCCGCCGGTTTTGGCGACGCCAAGACCGGCATGCTGCCGCCGCCCGCCCTGCCGGCCGCGGTCTTTGCGCCGCTGGCTCCGGGCGAGGTCGCCACGGGCTACGGCGCCAATCTGCCGCTGTTCCAGCGAGCTGCGCAGGGCGCCGGCTTTTTCAACATGCGTGCCGACGCCGACGGCACCGCGCGCCGCATGCATCTGGTGACGCCCTATGGTGGCGATTACTTTCTTGCCCTGTCGGCCTCGACCTTGCGGGTGGCGTTCGGCAATGAGGCGCCGCAGGCGGGCATCGCCACGACGCGTCTGCTCGGACGCAGTTACCCGGCGCCATGGATCGAGGTCGGCGGACTGCGGACAACACTGTCCGCCGATGGCAGCGTATACGTGCCGTATCGCGCCGGCTCGCCCTTTCCTTACCTGTCGGCGGCGCAGGTGCTGGCGGGCAAGGCACCGGCAAGACTGCTGGAAAACCGCATCGTGCTGGTGGGCTCCACCGCGCCCGGGCTGGCCGACCTGCGGGTCACGCCCTTTTCCGAAACCTTTCCCGGGGTGGAGATTCATGCCCATCTCATCGCCGGCATGCTCGACGGCGCAACCCGCAGCATTCCGCCCTGGTCGGACGATGGCCGTCTGCTCGCGGTGCTCGCGCTGGGCGGCTTGCTGGGCTTCGTGTTGCTGCGCTTCGGCCCGCTTGTCGGGCTGATTGCAACGGTGCTGCTGACGGCGGCCTTGCTCGCGGCCTACGCCGCTGCCTGGAACCGCATGTGGGTGGTGCCGATGGCGGCGCCCATGCTCACGGTACTCGGCCTGTATGCGCTCAACACCGCGTGGGGGCTGTTCGCCGAAACGCGCAACAAGCGTCAGATCACCCGGCTGTTCGGCCAGTACGTGCCGCCCGAACTCGCCGCCGAGATGAGCCAGGATCCGGCGCACTACACCATGGAAGGGCAGTCGCGCGAGATGACGGTGCTGTTTTCCGACATCCGCGGCTTCACCGATTTTTCCGAGAAGCTGCCGCCCGCCGAGCTGGCCGAGGTGCTCAACGCCTACCTGTCGAAGATGACCGCGATCGTGCAGCAGCAGCGCGGCACCATCGACAAGTACATCGGCGACGCCATCATGGCGTTCTGGAATGCCCCGGTGGATCTGCCGGACCATGCCAGCCGGGCCGTCGCCACCGCGCTCGACATGCAGGCGGCGCTGCCCGAGCTGAACCGGGACTTCGCCGCGCGCGGCTGGCCCGAGGTGAAGATCGGCGTCGGCGTGAACACCGGCCGCATGAGCGTCGGCAACATGGGATCGGAGTTCCGCATGAGCTACACCGTGATGGGCGACGCGGTGAACCTGGGCTCGCGCCTCGAAGGCATCACCAAGCAGTACGGCGTCGGCATCCTCGTCACGCAGGCCACGGTCGAGGCCGATCCGCAGCATGTCTTCATGAAAATCGACGACGTGCGCGTCAAGGGCAAGGAAAAACCGGTCGCCATCTACGAGCCGCTCGGCAGCAAGGATGCGCTCGATGCGTCGGTGCGGCAGGCCGCCGCCGACTTCGAGGCCGCCTACGCGCGCTACCAGAAACAGGACTGGGACGCCGCCGAGGCGGCGCTCGCCGCGCTCAATGCGCGCGCTCCGCGCACGCTGTACGATGTCTACCTGAATCGCATCGCGCATTTCCGCGCCGCGCCACCGCCCGAAGGCTGGGACGGCGTTTTTGTCTACACCACGAAATAAGCATGAAATTCACCGTACTGGGATGCAGCGGCGGCATCGGCAGCGGCCGCCACACCACCTGTTTCAGGGTGGACGACGATGTGCTCATCGACGTCGGCAGCGGCGTGACCACGCTCGAGTTCGACCAACTGGTGAAGATCGATCACGTCTTTCTCACCCACGCGCACCTCGATCACGTACTCGGCCTGCCGCTCCTGCTCGACAGCGTCGGCGACTTGCGCGGCAGGCCGGTCACCGTGCACGCGCTGCCCGCGGTGCTGAAGGTATTGTCGGAACACCTCTTCAACTGGCAGCTGTGGCCCGATTTCCGCGAAATTCCCAGCCCGGACGCGCCCTGGCTGCGATTCGAACCGATCGAGCCGGGGGCGGCGTGCGTGCTCGGCGACCGCACCTTCCGCCCGCTGCCCGTCGAACACGTCGTGCCTGCCTGCGGCTATCAGGTTTCGGTCCCGGCCGGCAGCCTGGTGTTCAGCGGCGACACCACCCACAGCGACGCGTTCGTGGCCGCCTTGAACGCCATTCCCGATTTGCGCCATCTGGTCATCGAGACTTCGTTCGAAAACGCGCTGGAGGACATTGCGCGCGCCTCCATGCACCACTGGCCCGATTCGCTGGCGAGAGAGCTGCGCGCGCTGAAGGCAGCGCCCGAGATCTGGATCACGCATCTCAAGCCGGGCAATGAAACGTCCATCATGGCCGAACTGCGTGCGCGGATCCCGGAACGTGTCCTGGTGCCGCTGCAGCCCGGGCAGGTGATCGCGCTTTAGACGTATCTCCCGCGCAGTGCTCTCAGGGAGCGAAGCTTGCCAGTTCGGCTTCGTACCCTGCCGTGTCCAGGCTGGCATACGGATCGCGGCTGAAGCGCGTGACGACTCCGGCCATTTCGCTCCAGCCATAGGTGCGGCAGGTGGATGCAAGCCTGTCGCTGTCCTGCGGAATACGTGGCACCAGAATCAGCCCGGCCGGGCTGTAAACGAGGTTGTACGGCTGGTTGTGCTGGTGGAGCCGCTCGATCTGCTGCCAGGCGGCGTCGCGCCGGGTATGTCGGTGGCAGGGCAGGGGATAGGGCCGGCTGCCGCCGTTATGAGTGAACAGCGGGTTATCGATGGGCAGCGGCCCGGCCGGAACAAAGCTCTGGAAATGCAGGTGATTGACCGATGCCCCAGCGCCCAGGCTGTTGTAGCCGAGACGCAGGCCGGGCAGCTTGCTTCGCGCGCAGAGTTCCCAGGCCCAGGCGTGCAGTTCCGGCGTGAGCCTTTGCGGCAGGCAGCGTTCGGGTTCGGGAACGAGCAGACCGTGCAGGCGCGCGAAAGGGAATTTGTTGTAGAGCAGGCGTGCGGATGCGCCGCCAAGCGTGCCCGACCACAGAACCTCCCTGGCCAGGAAAGGCTTGTTGAAATGGAAGCCCGCGGGGTCGAAGGGGCGCAACAGCCCCTCGAATCTCACGCTGCTGGCGCGCGGCGGCCGCAGCGCGCGCAGGGGATTGAACAGCACCTGCCACGGCCCGGCACGACGGCTTTCCATCCGCCCCAGACGTTCGAAACCGATCAGATTCAGCTTGAGGAAAACCATGACATCGTCGTCGGGTTCGGCGAGCGTGCCGCCCCGTAGCAGGGTGGCTGCCACCGCGGCGGCGAGCTCGGCATGGCGCTCGGCGAGCACGGGCGCCAGCCGCGCCCACAGGGCGGGGTCGTAGGCGGCGTTGGCAAGGACGAGAATATAGACGCCGAGCCCGCGGTGGGCGGCGAGCAGGGCGGCCAACCCGTCGGCAAAGCCCTGTTCGAGCGCGGCGGACGAGTCAAAGGGCACGGGCATGGTGTCGGTAAAGGAGCGCATCGCGGCGACTATAGCAAGCCGCGGACGGAAAAAAGCCGCCGTCTTGCGACGGCGGCTCCGGATCGGGCGGCGGTAAGCGGATCAGCCGAACGAATCGGCGACGATGCTCTTGTACCAGCCCTGCGCGTAGCCGGCTTCCTGGCTGCGCTGCAAGGCATTCGCATCGCTAGGGCTGAGGCCACCTGCACCTTTCACGCCCTGTAGTTGGCCGTCCTCACCCAGCCGGTAGACGCCAGCGATGCTGATGCCGTAATCCGGGCTGACCAGACTGTAGCAGGTGTTGACGTGCGAGGGCTGCGGGGGCGGCACGCCGCGGAACAGCGAAACGATGGCGGCTGCGGTCATCTTGGCGATGTTGTTCGCGGTGTGGCCAGACTTGGGCAGGGCGCCCGCGATCGAGGCGTCGCCGATGACATGGATGTTCGGCACCCGGGTCGATTCGAAGGTGAGCTGATTGACCGGACACCAGCCGGTTTCGTTGACCAGCCCCGTGTCTGCTGTGAGCCCGGGCGCGCGCTGCGCCGGGATGATGTTGACCACGCTGCCCTTGTGCGAGCCGCCATTGGAAGTGAACACGGTTTGCGACTTCGGGTCGACGCGCACGACCTTGCCGCCGCTGGTGGCGGGCACCCATTCGATCATGCCGGGGTAGAGCTGCTCCCAGGCCTGCATGAACAGGGCCTGCTTGGAGAAGTTGTCCTTGGCGTCGAGGATGAGGATCTTGGATTTCGGTTTGCGCGTCTTGAAATAGTGCGCAACCATGCTGGCGCGCTCCGGTGGCCCGGGCGGGCAGCGGAAGGGCATCGGCGGCGGCGCCATGATGAAAGTGCCGCCGTCGGGCATGGCCTGGAGCTGCTTTTGCAGCAGGAGGGTCTGCGGGCCGGCCTTCCAGGCGTGCGGCATGAGCTGCGTGGCGGCGTCGTCGTAGCCTTCGATCTCGCCCCAGCGGAAATCGATGCCGGGCGACATCACCAGGCGGTCGTAGGCGAGCGTCCGACCGCTGGCCAGCTTCACCTGCCGCTTGCCGGCGTCGACGCCGACGACGCGGTCGATCACCACGTTGACGCCGTGCCTGTCGCGCAGGGCCGCGTAATTCTGGGTGAGTTCGTCGATCGTGCGCATGCCGCCGAACACCCAGTTGCTGCCGGGGCAGGTGACGTAGCTGCCGTTCTGCTCGATAAGCGTGACTTCGATCCCCGGGTCGTACATGCGCAGATACTTGGCGCAGGTGGCGCCGCCGAAGCCGCCGCCAACCACTACCACGCGTGGTGCTGCCCTGGGGGCTGGCGCAGCCGGTGGTGTGCTGGAGGCCGAGGCGCCCGGCGTGGACGCCGGCGTAGTCTGGCAGCCGGCAAGGCCGACCGAGGAGAGCGCGCCGCTCGCGCCCAGCCATTTGATGAATTCGCGACGGGTGAATCCGGACATGCTCATTTCCCTTTCTTCTGCAGGCTGCCGAGATAGTTGGCGGCTTCGACGATTTCCTCGTCGGTGTAGGCGCTGGCGTGGCGCCCCATGATCGTGGAGTAGCGCTGCCCCGACTTGTACGCTTTCAGGATTTCGATGATGCGCTCGGGCGGGATGAAATCGATGCTGGGGATGGTGCTGGGGCTGACGCCGCGCGTGCCATGGCAGGTGTAACAGGTCGTGGCGATGACTTCGCCACGCGAGATGGTCTGAGCGTTCGCCACGGCTGTGCCGAGTAAGGCGATTGCGCCGGCGCAGCAGGCTGCGACGCGAGCAGGGTTCATGATGTCTCTCTCCTAGGGTACAGGTTACAAATCCACGCCAAACTGGGTTTGCGTGCCGAGTTTCTGCTGTTTCGCGCCCGCCTTGTAGGCATCGAGCGACTCCCGCTGGGCGCGCTCCAGCGCGGCTTCCTGGTCTTCTTTCTCCTTCAGTTCGGCTTGTCGCTGCCGCTCTGCTTCGCTCGCGCGCGCGGCAGCTTCCTTGCGTGCCTTTTCCTGGGCCGCGGCCAGTGCTTCACGCTGGCGAGTCTCTTTCACGGCAGCGAGCGCGGCACGGTCCCGTTCGGCTTGCTGTTGTGCGCGTTCGGCTTCAAGTTTGCGTTCGGCGGCCTGACGCGACACCAGGGCCGCGCGTTCCTTGCGCAGCTGTTCGAGGCGTTGCTGGATGTCTTGCTGCATTTTCTGCCCGGTTTCGCGCATCCGTTCGGCCGTGGCCTTCAATTCGTCGTTGGAGAGATCTGCCTTGGCAGGGTCGGCATATGCCAAGCCGCCAGCAGGCAGCAAGACAAGTAAGTACGCGATAAATACAAAGGGTGAAGCAATACTCATGGCTGAATCCGTCTGGCGATCAATTACGACGCATTCAGGGAGGCGATGTGTCGCCGGCATTCCCTGGAGTGTTCAGGGATGCTTACGGCGACCTATCATGAATCTTTAGAAATTCTTGGCTAGCCGCGACAAATCCGGGTTAGACAGGGTTGTATCCGGAATCAGAGATCACCATTGGCGCCGGCGCGCATGACGCTGTCCATTTTTTCGCGAATGGCGATCGCACCCTGGCGCAGTTCGGGGGTGATGCCCATCTGCTTGCCAGCCATGTCGAGCCAGGTCACGTCCCAGTCGAGCGTCATCACCCAGATGTTCTTGTCGGCGTCTTCCATCACGGCGATGCGACAGGGCAGGAACACGACCATTTCAGGAATCACGCGCAACAGATCGCGCCCGACCGCGATGTCGCAGAAGCTGAAGACTTCGACGCGCGGCGCGGTGTCGTCGCCCAGCACGGCCTTGAAGTCCTTCCACATGAGGTTGCTGCCGACGAACTTGAGGTTGACCTGGTTGGCGCGCAGCATCATCGACTCCACCACTTCGTCGAACTTGAGGCCGGGCTTGGCCTTGTATTTGACGGCGAAGTAGTTCATCGCCTCGCGCGCGTCCATCTGCATCATGTTGGCCATCATGGGCATGGCCATCTGCAGCCAGCGGCGCTTTTCCTCGGGTTTGATGATGCGGTTCATCTGGTAGTCGCGGTAGGGCGGCGGCGGCGCCTGCTGGATCATCAGCGGACCGTAGGGCGTGGGGGTGACGCCGATCCAGCTGTTGGGCGAGATGTTCTCCAGGTAGGGATTCGGCTTGGCCGCGGGCGGATCGGCGGCCAGCGCGGTCAGGCTGAAGAGTCCGGCGAGAGCGAATGTGATTGGGCGCATCATGGCTGTCTCCTGTTTTTTTCGATGCCGCTTTATCGTACGCGCGATGGCGCCCGCGTCAATGAGACATTCTCGCGGCGCGCATCCGGCTACGTTCGGTGCAGATCTTTAAGGCTGGCTCGGAGCGCCGTCAGCGCGTGCGCGGCGCCGGCGAGGTCGCCTGCGCCGGCGCAGGCTTCGATGCGTGCCGCGCTGTCCTGGATGGCAACGGCGCGCACGCTGGCCGCAGCGCCGCGCAGGGTGTGCGCTTCGCGGCGCACGGTGTCGGCATCGTGCGCATCGATTGCGGCTTGCAGGGTGGCAAGGCTGGCTTCGGTGGTCTGGACGAACAGGGTCGCCAGTTCGTCGACCAGATTCGGGTTGCCGGGGTAGCGTTCGAGCAGCGCGGCGCGGTCGAACAGCGGTGTCGGTGCCGGTTGGCCGCTGGCGGGTAGCCACTGGGCGAGCAGCGCGGCGAGCGCGTCCTCGGTGTGGGGTTTGGAGAGGTAGTCGTTTGCGCCCGCGGCCAGGCAGGATTCGCGAAATCCTGCGCTGGCGTTTGCGGTGAGCGCGACTATCGGAATCCGGCCGGTCTTGCCCGGCAGGCGCCGGATGCGGCGCGTGGCCTCGAGGCCGTCCATTTCGGGCATCTGCCAGTCCATCAGGATCAGGTCGTAGGTTTCCTTCTCAAGCAGCGCCAGGGCCTGGGTTCCGTCAGCGGCCAGGGTGCAATCCAGCCCCAGTTCGTCGAGTTGGTGGGTCAGCACTTTCTGGTTGACCGGGTGGTCTTCCACCACCAGCACGCGCCCGTTCAGCCGGGGGGGCGTGGCTCGGGGGAGGTCGGCCAGTGGCAGGGTGGTCGGCGGCAGCAACAGCATCAGGGTGAACCGGCTGCCCTCGCCGGGCGCGCTGTCGAGCGTGATGCGGCCGCCCATCAATGCGGCGAGCTGGCTGCTGACGGCAAGGCCAAGGCCGGTGCCGCCGTAGCGCCGGGTGGTCGAGGAATCGGCCTGCGAGAATGCCTGGAACAGCTGGGCGTGGGAGTCGGCGGGGATGCCGATGCCGGTATCGAGCACGCTGAAACGGCAGCCGATCTCGCCGTGCATGGGTTCGAAATCGAAATGCAGTTCGACCTTGCCGCTGTGGGTGAACTTGATCGCATTGTCGACCAGGTTGAGGAGTATCTGGCGGATGCGTGTGGGGTCGCCGAGCAGGGCGGGCGGGGGGGCATCGGGCAGCACGAGCCTGAGCTCGATGTTCTTCTCGAGCGCGCGCGCCTGGAACAGGGCGGCCACCCCGCGCACGAGGTCGGCGGGAGAAAAGGCGACGCGTTCGATGGCGAGTTTGCCGGCTTCGATTTTCGAAAAGTCGAGGATGTCGTTGATGATGGTGAGCAGGCTCTCGGCCGAGCTCTTCAGCGTGGCGACATATTCGCGCTGCCGGCCGTCGAGCGGCGTTTTCAGCAAGAGGCTGCTCATGCCGAGGATGCCGTGCATCGGCGTGCGGATTTCGTGGCTGACGTTGGCGACGAATTCCGACTTGGCGCGCGCCATTTGTAGCGCGGCCTCACGCGCGGCTTCCTTGGCGGCTTCGGCTGCGCGACGCTCGGAGACGTCGCGCATGATGGCCTGGATGACCGGCTTGCCTTCGAGCTGCATGGCGTGCAGCGCGATTTCCGTTTCGAATACGCTGCCGTCCGCGCGGCGGGCGCGCCAGTCCATGGTGGCGTGGCCGCGGGTGCGGGCCTGGCCGATGGCCTGCATGGCGTGTTCGAAAGCCGGCGTGCCGTCGGCCTGCACGGCCGTGCCGAGCTGCGGGATCGGCGTGCGCAGGAATTCGGCGACCGATTGCATGCCGAACATCGACAGGGTGGCGGGGTTGCAATCGGTGAAACCGTGGTCGTCGAGAATCACCACCGCGTCGGAATTGGTTTCGAACAGGGTCTGATACTTCTTCTTTTCGGCTTCGAGCTGGCGCGTTTGCGTGAGCAGGCGGCGGCTGACCAGCACGGCGACCAGCATGGCCAGAAGCGTCGCGGCGACACCGAGCACCAGCATCAGGTTGCGCGTTGCCTGATAGGCGGCGTAGGTTTTGCCGAGCGCGGTTTCGTTGGCTTCGCGCTGCAGGCGGGTCATGTTGTCGAGCGCCGCGACCAGCTTGTTCTGCAAGGGGATGGCCTCGTCCTGCAATTTCCGCAGCGCTTCGAGGTTGTTGCCGCTCAGCGCCATCTCGACCACGCTGAACAT
>JAIWOS010000006.1 GCA_020217265.1 Thiobacillus sp.
CACCGGCTGGTTGCTGAAGGTCACGCTGTCGATTTGCCGCATGAGGCGGTGTTCTTCCGGCGTGGTAAGCATGGGCGAGAGCTGGCCGCGGTCCTTGGCGTAGCGTTCGCCATACTCCAGAAATTCGAGGAAGAGTCTGTCCTTTTCCCAGGGGTCTTCCGAGACCACGATGTTGTGCATCAGCACCGCGCGGTCGCGCAGGGTGTCGCGCATGCGCGAAGCCAGGCGCGTCTTGACGTTGTTGATCTTCACCACCTTGTCCAGCTCGGCGTTGAGGTCAGCCATCTGCGCGACGCCCAGCGCGATCACGGCGAGCAAGAGGACGAGCGCGGCGGCGAAGCCGAGGCCGACGTTGAAGATCAGGCCGCGCAGTGGGGACGGCAGCATCGTCGGCGTTCAGTCGCGGCGGAACGCGACGACGTGATCGACCGCCAGCTTGATGCCGATTTTTTCGCCGATGGCGTGGTTGTGGTGCGACGGTACCAGAGACAGGGCACGCTGGCCGCTGGGCAGCTTCAGCGTGTAGAGGAATTCGGCGCCGCGGAAGGCCTTCTTTTCGACATCGGCGAGCAGCAGGCTGTCGTCGTCGTGAACGATGTCGTCGGGGCGGATCAGCACGTCGACCAGGCAATCGTGCACGCACTGTTCGCAGCCGGTGGCGTCGCAGTCGGTGGGGAGGGTGCCGTGCAGCACGCCGAGCTCGATTTCGACCATGTGGTCGTTGAGAACGGTGCCGGTGAGGAACACGCCCTGGCCGACGAAATCGGCAACGAAGCGGTTGACCGGACGGTGATACAGGTTGTAGGCCGTGTCCCACTGCTGGATGTGGCCCTTGTGCATCACGCCGACCCAGTCGGCCATGGCGAAGGCTTCGTGCTGGTCGTGCGTGACCATCAGCGCGGTGACGTTTTCATGCTTGAGGATGTCGCGCACCTCCAGCGCGAGTTTCTCACGCAGGTCGACGTCCAGGTTGGAAAACGGTTCGTCGAGCAGCAACAGGCGCGCGCCCGGCGCCAGCGCCCGGGCCAGCGCCACGCGCTGCTGCTGGCCGCCGGATAGTTCGTGCGGGTAGGCGTGCGCGCGTGCGGACAGGCCGACGAGATCCAGCATGCGGCGGACGCGCGTTTCGCGCTCGGCGCGCGGCAGGCGCGACAGCCCAAAGCCGATGTTTTTTTCGACGCTGAGATGCGGGAACAGGGCGTAATCCTGGAACACCATGGCGACATTGCGCTGGTCGGGCGGAACCGCCATGCCGGGCTCGCTGATCGTCTTGCCGTCGAGCCGGATGCGTCCGGCGGAGGGGGACTCGAAGCCCGCGATCAGGCGCAGGGCCGTGGTCTTGCCGCACCCGGACGGGCCGAGGATGCAGCCGATTTCGCCCGGGTCGAGCGAAAACGACACGCCGTCGAGCACCTGTTTTTCCTGGTAACGGTGGCCGAGCAGTTCAACTTCGAGAAGAGGTGACATCGCTTCCTGACAGATCGTCCAAATGACGTGGCAATGCGGTTCATTATAATTCGCCCCTTGCCTTCCGACCGCCGTTTCCATGCGTCTGCTTCAACCCCTGCCGATTCTTGCCCTCGTCGCCGCTGCGATTACTGCCTTGCCGGTGCTGGCGGTGCTGCGCGAGATTTTCCGGCCGGACACCGAGGGCGTGTGGGCACACCTCATGGAAACCGTGCTGGCGGAATATGTGGTCAACAGCCTCGGGCTGGCAGTGGGCGCCGGCCTGGGCGCGGCGCTATTGGGCGTGGGCAGCGCCTGGGTCGTGGCCATGCACCGGTTTCGCGGACGCGGGGTGCTGGAATGGGCGCTGCTGTTGCCACTGGCGATGCCGACCTACGTCATCGCCTATGTCTACACGGATTTGTTGCAGTTTCCCGGCCCGGTGCAGACCTGGCTGCGCGCAACGTTTGAATGGCAGCGCGGCGACTACTGGTTTCCGGACGTGCGTTCGCTGCCCGGCGCGATCGTAGTCTTCAGCCTGGTGTTTTATCCCTATGTGTACGTGCTGGCGCGCGCGGCGTTTCTCGAGCGCTCCGGCAGCCTGATGGAAGCGGCGCGCAGCATGGGCCTGTCGGCGCGCGCGGCGTTCTTTCGCGCGGCCCTGCCGGTGGCGCGGCCGGCCATCGCCGGCGGGGTGGCGCTGGTGGTGATGGAGTCGCTGGCCGAGTTCGGCGCGGTGTCGTATTTCGGCGTTCCGACCTTCACCACCGGCATCTACCGGGCGTGGTACGCCTTTGGCAGCCCGGTCGCCGCCGCGCAGCTGGCTGCGGCCTTGCTCAGTCTGATCGCGCTGACGCTGATGCTGGAAAAACTGAGCCGCGGGCGCGCGCGCTATCACGAAACCAGCCTGCGGAAGTCGCTGCCGCCGCAATTGTCGGCGGCCCGTTCGGTTGGCGCATGGCTGCTGTGCCTCGTTCCCCTGGCGGGTGGGTTCCTGTTGCCGGCCATCCTTTTGCTGCGCATGGCGGTATCCGAAGGCGACGTCCAGTTCGGCGCGAAGTATCTCGAACTGGCGGGCAACAGTTTTACGCTGGCGCTTGTCGCCAGCCTGACCGCGGCCGCACTGGCAGTGCTGCTGGCCTACGCCACGCGGCTGTACCCCGGCAAGACGATGGCGGCGATCAAGCGCGTGGCCTCGCTGGGCTATGCCGTGCCTGGCACGGTCATCGCCGTGGGCGCGCTGATACCGCTCACCGCGATGGATCATGCGCTCATCCTTTTCATGCGCGAGCATTACGGCGTGACCCTCGGCCTGGTGCTGACCGGCAGCGCGCTGGCGCTGGTGTTTGCCTACGTCGCGCGCTTTCTCGCCGTGGCGCTGAACGCGGTGGAATCCAGCATGGCGCGCATCCGGCCGAGCATCGACGACGCCGCGCGCAGCCTCGGCGCCACCCGTGCCGGCCTGCTGGCCCGCGTGCATCTGCCCATGCTGGCGAGCGGGCTCGCCTCGGCCGTGCTGCTGGTGTTCGTCGACGTGATGAAGGAGTTGCCCGCGACCATCGTGCTGCGGCCGTTCAACTTCGAGACGCTCGCCACCCAGGTCTACGTGCTGGCCTCCGACGAGCGCCTGGCGGAGGCGGCCACGCCTTCGCTGGCCATCGTCGCGGTGGGCCTCATCCCGGTGATCCTGCTGTCGCGCGCGATCCGCCGCAACTGAGCCGGGCCTGTTCACCCGGGCGTCGGCTGAAGCTGGGCGCGTACATGCAGCGTTTCATGCCGTAAAAAAAAGCCCGCGCAAGCGGGCTTTTTCGTTTCAGCGCAGAACGGCTTACTTCCAGCCTGCGCGGTCAATGAAGCGCTGCGCCTTGGGCGTGTACTTGGCCAGAATGTCGGCGCCCAGCCTGTCGGCCTTGAATTTGCCCATGGCTTCGAGCTGGGGGTTGTTGATCTTCACGCCGGGCACGACGGGGTATTCGTTGTTGCCGTTGGCGAAGTAGGCCTGCGCCTCGGGCGAGGCCAGATACTCCAGGAACTTGACCGCCGCCGCCTTGTTGGGCGCGTATTTCAACATGCCGCCGCCCGAGATGTTGACGTGGGCGCCGGTGGTTTTCTGGTCGGGGAAAACGATGCCGACCTTGCTCACCACGTCCTGGTCTTCCGGCTTGGTCGAAGCCAGCAGGCGCGCGTAGTAATAGTTGTTGGTGAGGGCGAGATCGCATTCGCCCGCCGCCACGGCGCGGATCTGGTCGGTATCGCCGCCCTTGGGCTCGCGCGCGAGGTTGGCGACCACGCCGTCGAGCCAGTCGCGGGTCTTGTCTTCGCCCAGGTTGTAGATCAGGCTGGCGACCAGGGTGCGGTTGTAGACGTGGCCGCCGGAACGCACGCACAGCTTGCCCTTGAATCTGGGTGCGGCGAGGTCGGTGATGTTGTCGATGTCGGCCGGCTTGATTTTGGCCTTGTTGTAGGCGATCACGCGGGCGCGGTAGGAAAAGCCGAACCAGTGGTTGTTGGGGTCGCGGAACTGCGCGGGGATGGCGGCACTCAGCACGCGGGAGTTGACCGGGGCGAACAGGCCGGCGTCTTCGGCGATTTGCAGGCGCGCGGCGTCCACGGTGAGGAACACGTCGGCGGGGCTGGCCGGGCCTTCGCGCCGAATGCGCTCGAACAGTTCGTCTTCCTTGCCGTCGATGCGGTTGATCTTGATGCCGGTGGCCTTGGTGAAATTGGTGTAGAGCGCTTCGTCGGTCTGGTAATGACGGGCGGAGTAGAGGTTGAGCACCTGCTCCGCGTGGGCGGCGACGGTGAAGGCGGCGAACGTCAGCGCGCCCAGCAGGGTAAGAGCGGGTTTGGTCATGACTTGTATCCTTGGTTGACGGACTGGGACGTAATCGCAGGCGGCATCGCCGTGCGTTAGGTCGATTCTATTCGATAACACTAACGAGAACAATTATCAAATGCAAAAAACTCAACCAAGGTGCTAAGGGTCAATGGCGGGTGAAGCGCGCCTCGATGCGCAGCTCGCCTTCGAACAGGGCGTTTACCTCAACCCGGCCGGGGGTGGCGCGCATGCTGAACCCGGGCGCGGGCGGCGGGCTGAAATCGGTGAGGCTGAGCAAGCCGTTCGGGTAATCGATGTCGAGGCTGACCTGCATCGGATAGTAGCCGTCGAGGAACTTGCGCATGTAGGGGCCGCTGCTGAGGGCGTAGGTGCCGCCCCCCGTGTCGCGTAAAGACCGGGTCTGCACCGTCAGGCAGAGGCGCGCGCCGGGTTCGATCTGGCGCAGCTGCACGCTCGGACCTTCGACCCAGGCTTCGGTCACGCCGTGTGAGGAGACGATAGCGAGATCGCGCACGAACCCCTCGCGAAAGGCGATCTGTGCGAGCGGCACGGCGTCGAGGTGGTCATGGCACTGCAGCAGCGTCACCCAGCCGCTGGCAAGGCTGAAGGGCTCGATGACGATGCGGTTCTGATGATGGTGTACGGGCTTGTCGGGCGGACGGGCAAGGAAATGAAGCTGCCCTTCGTTGACCCCGGCCGCGCTCTTGAACAGCAGATCGTCGTCGCCGTACGCCAGGCAGGACAGGCTGAGCGCGATGCCGAGCCAGACGGCCAGGCAGGCGCAGTGACGCAACCGTTCAGTCGGCCGGCGGGGCGTCGGGCAGGTCGATCCGGCGGGCGCCGTCGAAACGCGTGCGCCAGTACAGATCGTCGAGCCGCGACACCATGACGCTGCCGGTGCGGCTGCTGGTGGCGTGCACGAAACGGTTTTCCCCAAGATAGATGCCGACATGGGAGAAGGCGCGGTTGAGGGTATTAAAAAAGACCAGGTCGCCCGGACGAAGTTCGCTGCTGTCGAGCGGCTGGGTCGCGTCGCTGATGGCGCGGCTGTCGCGTGGCAGCCGGATGCCCAGGGTGGTGCGGAAGACATGGCCGACGAAACCGCTGCAATCGAGTCCGGTTTCGGGCGAATCGCCGCCCAGGCGGTACGGGCTGCCGACCAGACTCACCGCATACATGGGGACGTCCTCGGGCGGGTCCGCCTGGGCGAGTGGAGCGACAAGCAAGGCCAGCAGGAACAAAACAGGCATGGCGTTCATCGATAAGGTCTATATTGAAACGGGACTACGGTCGAAAAACGACCGGCTTTAACGAGGAGGAACCACCATGAGCGATACCCCTTCCCGCGACGAATCGAACGTTTCGGATGCCAGTATTCCTGAAAATGCGGCCATGGCGCAATTGCGCAGCGAGGCCGAGGAGGCGGTCGGCGCGCCCGATTTGCGCGAGCGCGTGCGGGAACTGACTGCGCGCGCATTGCACGAGCGGCGCATGGTTTTCGAGGACATGCGGGCGATAGTGCGGGCGATTGCCGAAGGCGTGGGAAGCGGCCTGGCAGCGCGCGGTGGTGAAATGAAGGATGGCCTGAAGCAGGCGGTTGCCGGGCTCGACGACGCGATCGGCAGCGCGGCGCAGGCGGCCTCTTACACAATCAGCGAAGCGGTCGAGCAGGGCCGGGCCTTCAAGGAAAACGAATTGAAGGCCAGCCTCGAGCAGTTGCGCGATCTGGAATCCCAGCTGGTCGATGCCCTGAAGCAGACGGCGAAATTGTCGGGCGGAAAATTCCGGGAAGAGCTGGAGCACCTTGCCGACCATCTCAAGATTAGCGGCACGCGCACCGGCGAACAGGTGCGCGACGCGCTGAAGCAGTTTGCATCGGGGGTCAGGACCGGTGCCGCCGCCGGACGGGCGGGGCTCGGCGAGTCTGCCAGCGCGGCGGGCGAGCGGTTGTCGCAGGTGGCCAGCGGCGTGCTGGATGCGCTGTCCGATTCGCTGAAACGGCAGAGCGAACGGCTGCGTTCCTGAGATTCAGGCGGGCTACCCGCGTCGGCGGCTTGCGGCTACACTGCCGGCGTCCTGCCGAGTCTGTCTTCACGGCCTCATCAGTAACGCACGCATAACAACAGAAACAACGTAGCCATGCTCTGGGAAACCCTGTCGGTGGTGCGCGACCTGCCGCGCCTGCATGAAATCGCCTCGGTGATGATCCGCTACGGCTGGGGCGATCTGGTCCGCGTGCTAGGCATCAGCGGCGTGCTGGAGCGTGCGGGGCGCGTGCTGCACTGGCACAGCACCAGCGAAATCGTCCATCTCGACGCGCCGGTGCGCATTCGCCGGGCGCTGGAGGAACTGGGGCCCACCTTCGTCAAGCTCGGCCAGCTGCTGGCGACGCGGGTGGACATGTTCCCGCCGCACTGGATCCTCGAATTCGAGAAGCTGCACAGCCAGGTGCCTGCCGTGCCTTACGAGCAGCTGCACGATGAGCTGGTCGCGGCGATCGGCGGCGAGCCGGACGAGGTGTTCGCCGAATTCGACCGCACGCCGCTGGCGGCCGCTTCCATCGCGCAGGTGCACCGTGCGCGCCTGCACGATGGCACGCCGGTCGTCGTCAAGATTCGCCGGCCCGGCATCGAAAGCGTGATCCGCGCCGACCTGCGCATCCTCGACCATGCCGCGCGGCTGCTCGACAGCGAAATGCCCGACCTGCGCCGCTACGATCCGGTGCACATCGTGTCGCAGTTCCGTCGCTCCCTGCACCGCGAACTCGATCTTGCCAAGGAAGCCCGCAATATCGACCAGTTCGCGCGCCACTTCGCCGACGAGCCGCTGGTCAAGATTCCCCGCGTGTTCTGGCAGTACAGCAACAACCGGGTCAACGTGCAGGAGGAGATGGAGGGCGTGGCGGGTGTGGCGCCCGACAAGCTGCGTGCGGCCGGGCTCGATCCGAAACTGCTGGCCTCGCGCGGCGCCGATGCGGTGCTGCGCATGGTGCTGGTGCACGGCTATTTCCACGCCGACCCGCACCCGGGGAACATGCTGTTCCTGCCGGACAACCGCATCGGCATGATCGATTTCGGTATGGTCGGATTGCTGACGGAGACGCGGCGCAACCAGATCGTCGATCTGCTGCATGCGCTGACGCGCAAGGACGAGCAGGGGCTGCTGCAGGTGCTGCTCGACTGGAGCGGCGACACCGTGCAGGACGAGGATCGCCTCGCCTACGACGTGGCCGAACTGCTGCAAAGCTACGACGATCTGCAGCTCAAGGACGTAAAGATCGGCGGCCTGCTCAACGACATTACCGCGCTGATGCGCGACAACAACCTGGTGCTGCCGGCCGACCTCACACTCCTGTTCAAGACGCTGATCACGCTGGAAGGTCTGGGTCAGCAGCTCGACCCCGCGTTCCACATGATCGACCACGTGACGCCCTTCGTCGAGCGCATCATCCAGCAGCGCTACACGCCGGTTGCGCTGCTGGCGCGCGGCCGCAAGAGCCTGCGCGAAACGCTGGAGGTGCTGGCCGATCTTCCCCGCGATTTTCGCCATCTTCTGCGCGACGCGCGGCGCGGCCGGGTGAAGGTCGATCTCGATCTCAAACGGCTCGACCACTTCGGCCACCAGCTCGACCGCGCCAGCAACCGCCTGACCATGGGCATACTCACGGCTTCGCTGGTGGTGGGGTCGAGCATCATCATGACGGTGAAGGGCGGGCCTCAGCTGTTCGGGCTGCCGCTGTTCGGCCTGCTGGGGTTCCTGATCGCCTTCTTCAACAGCCTGTGGATCATCTTCTCGATCTGGCGATCGGGAAAACACTGAGACTCAGACAGGGCAGGCCGCGCCGGTCGGGGTTGCCGTGGCCGTGCCCGCCAGCTGGTCGAGCGGGATCGGGCGGCCCAGCAGATAACCCTGCACGTGTTCGATGCCCAGGGCCTCGACCCGCGCCAGCACCGCTTCGGTTTCCACGCCCTCGGCCACCAGTGAATAGCCGGCGTCGCCCATCATGCGGGCGAAATCGGCGACCACCTTGGCCGCACGGTTGTCCTGGCCCAGCTTGCTGATCAGCGAGATGTCGAGCTTGACCACGTCCACCGGCAGGTCGGCCAGATAGCGCAAGGGCGAGTAGCCGGTACCGAAATCGTCCATGGCGATGCGGAAGTGCACGGTGCGCAGCAAATCGAGATAGGTGCTCACTTCGGCGATCTGGGTGATCAGCGAAGTTTCGGTGATTTCCAGCATCAGCGGATGACGCGCAATGTGGCGCGACAGTTCCAGCAGGAGCGAGACCACCTCGGCGCGCGAGAGTGTCTGCGCCGATAGGTTGATCGACACCCCCACACCCTCGGGGAGGCGCCCGGAGGTCAGGTCGGCGTCCACCTGGTTCAGCACCGCCAGGTCGAACTCGGTTTCCAGGCGGCGGCTGGCGATCACCGGCAGGAAGGCCCCCGGCATGATGAGTTCGCCGTGATAGCGAATGCGCGCGAGCGCTTCGTAGTAGTCGACCTTGCGGCCGGGCAGGGCGTGGATGGGCTGGTAGTGCATCTCGATCATGCCCGGCGTGGCGAGTGCCTGGAACAGCGCACTGGTCTCGCGGCTCGCCACCAGCGTCTGGGCTGCGCGCTCGGTGTCCTCGCCGTAGAGCGCGATGCGGTTGCGCCCCGGCTGCTTGGCCGTGTACATCGCGATGTCCGCCTGTTTCGGCAGTTCGGCGATGCGCTCGATATGCCCGGGGCCGCAGAACGCGATGCCGATGCTGATGCCGACCGGCTCGCGAATGCCGACGTCGCCGAAGGCGGCGGCTTCGATCAGGCTCTGGCAGCGTTGTGCGATCTGCTTGGCCTGAGCGGGGGTGGTGCGGGCGAGGAAGGTGGCGAATTCGTCGCCGCCCAGACGGTACAGGCGATCGTTCGCCCGCAGCGCCATCACCAGCGCGTCGGCGATGATGGTCAGCACGCGGTCGCCCTTGGCGTGGCCGTAGGTGTCGTTGATCGTCTTGAAGCGGTCGCAGTCGAACAGCAGGAAGGCCACGCCCTGGGGCGTGTGCGCAATGTCCTCCTGGAAACGTGCCCAGTCTTCCTCGTAGGCGCGCCGGTTGTAGCATCCGGTCAGCGCATCCTGGCGGGCTTGCGAGCGGAATTCGCGGTTCTGGTGTTCGAGCGATCCATGCAGCTCGCGCAGCTGTGCCTGATATTCGTGCAGCGAGCGGCGAATGGTTTCGAGCTCGACGACGTGCATGGCCGGCGCGCGCCCGATCCCCGGGGCGTCGTTGCCCTGCTGCATCGCATTGATCTCGTGCGAAAGCTGTTTCAGGGGGCGCACCAGCAGGCGGTTGTAGACCGCGAACCCCAGCACGGCGGTTACCGCCAGCAGCACGAACAGTGCCAGCATGGTGCGCGACATGATCGACTGGAAACGGACCTGATTCGGGTCGGTGCGCGCAGTGAGGCGGATGCGCGTGAACAGGTCGGCGGGCGCCAGCGTTTCGCCAGGTTTCAGCGGCAGCGCGAGGCTCTGGGTGTCGATGAAGTGAAAGCTCTCGCGCTCCAGCAGTTCCGCCATGAAATCGACCCGGATCAGCGCGTGGCCCAGCAGTGCGCGATGCTGTTCGTCGCTGAACACGGGAAAGGATTGATAGTAGGCCAGGGTGCCGTTTTCGCTGGCGAGCCAGGCAACGGGCTGGAACGGTGTGGCCGAGGCGGGCAGGCGCGCGGGCAGGCTGCGACGTGACGGGCTGGGCGCCAGCAACGCTCCCTGCATGTCGTACAGGCCGGCGCGTGCGTGGCGGCTTGCCAGCATGCCGCTTTCGTAGACGCGCTGGTCGCGCCAGTAGCTGTAGTACTCGGGCTGAACCAGTTGCTGGCGGGTTTCGTCCCAGCGCGCGAGTTGTTCCCCCTGGGTGGCGGCGCGGCGATACAGTCGCTCGGCCGCGGCGGTGAACTCGGATTGCGCGGCGTCGCGATTGTTGCGTTCTAGACTGGCCGAGACGCTGCGCGTCTGCCAGGCGGCGAGCCCGCCGACCAGACTCACCATGACCATGAGCACAGCCACGATCGCGAGTGCGATCTGCTTGATCGAGAACGCGGCGAAGGGCTTCATCGGGCGACTTTGTTGTTGAACTGTCCGAGCAGTTCGAGCGCACGCGCGAGCAGATCGAATTCGTGCTCGCCGTCCATGAAGTGGTTTGCGCCCTTGACCACCACCATCTTTGTCCGGATATGGCGCAGCGCCTTCATCCAGTCGTGCCCCAACAAATTGTCGGAATCGCCCATGATCAGCCGGGTCTCGACCGGTGCCTGCCTGAGCGCGGCGAGCGTGCGCGGCTGGTCCCAGCGCAGATACGACAGCAGGTCTGCGGGCGCGGAAGTGTATTTGCGGCAGAAGGACAGCGGCTGGCTGACCAGGTCGCGCTGCTTGCGGCGCACCCGGTCTTCCAGTTGCGCGATCAAGGCTCCGCGGTCGGCCTCTCCGATCTGCGCCTCGACCAGAGATGCGCCCAAGTAGCCCTTGACGACCGGATCGGGCTGCCGGGACAGATAGGCGAGCAGTTGCAGGCTGCCGAAGCTGTGGCCGAGCAGGACCACGGAGCGGTGCCCCTGGGCCTTGAGCCACTGCACCCAGCGCGAGATCTCGTCCACGTCGTCGTCGAGGCTGTGCCGGTGGATGGCCTCGCACGGCAGACTCTGCGCGCGCGCGGGGATATTCAGGCTGAGCGTGGGCGACAGGACGGTGTAGCCGGCGTCGTGCAGACCGTCCGCCAGCGTGGCGACGGTGTGGAATTCGCGCGTCTGCAGGAATCCGTGAATCAGCAGCACGGCGGGCTTGTCGCGGTCGCCCACCCGGTAGTCCGCGCTGGCGGGGATGCCGGGGCGAACGGTCTGGGTGACGACAGCGGCATGCGCGACCGGAATCACGCAACACAGGAGGAAAGCCAGAATGAAACGCATGGGGGAAGTAATCGATGGATCATCGGTCATAACGGCCATGAATCGGTGCAACTTAACGGCCTGTTAACAAATGAAACAAGGCTTCGATCCCGGCGCGATGCTCGCAGGAGTGGGAGGTGTACCGGCGCGAACGCAAGGCGATGTTCGCCCGGTGCTACACTCGGCCCACCCTTTCCTGTGCCCCATGTCCGATCTGAAAGCCCTGTTCTCCGCCGACGGCCCCTGTGCCGCCGCCATGCCCGGATGGCGGGCGCGTCCGCAGCAGCTGACCATGGCGGAAGCGGTCGGGCGCGCCATCGCCAGCAACGGCGTGCTGCTTGCCGAGGCGGGAACCGGCACCGGGAAGACCCTGGCCTACCTCATTCCCGCGCTGCTCTCGGGGGGCAAGGTGGTGATTTCCACCGGCACCAAGGCCCTGCAGGATCAGCTCTTTCACCGCGACCTGCCGGCGGCGCGGCGCGCGCTCAAGTCGCCGGTGAAAGTGGCCCTGCTGAAAGGCCGCGCCAACTACGTCTGCCAGCATCATCTCGAACGCAACCTCGCCGACGGCCGCTACACCCAGCGCGACGACGCGGCGTGGCTGCACAAGATCGCGCGCTTTGCCGAAACCACGACGAGCGGCGACCGCGCCGAAGCCGAGGGCATCCCCGAGGATGCACACGCCTGGCACTACGCGGTGTCCAGCCGCGACACCTGCCTGGGGAGCGAGTGCGCCCACTTCAAGGAATGCTTCGTGATGCGCGCGCGCAAGGCCGCGCTGGAAGCCGAGGTGGTCGTGGTGAATCACCACCTGTTCTTTGCCGACCTGTGGCTCAAGGACGAAGGCGTCGCCGAACTGCTGCCCGCGTGCAACACCGTCATTCTCGACGAGGCGCACCAACTCGCCGAAACCGCCGCGCAGTTCTTCGGGCAGACGCTGTCGACCGCGCAGCTGCTCGATCTGGCCGGCGACACCAAACGGCTGGCCGCGGTGAAGGCGGGCGACTTTCCGGCCCTGCGCCGGGCCGCGGAAGATTTGTCCCGTGCCACCCGCGACGCGCGGCTGGCGTTTCCGCAGAACCCCATCAAGGCGCCGATCGCCGAGCTGGGCCGCTACGATAAATGGCCCGACGCGCTGGAAACCCTGTCCGCCTCGCTGGCCGAGGCGGCGCGTTTGCTGGAAACCCAGGCCGAACGCGACGCCGAGCTCAAGAACTGCTTCGAACGCGCCCAGGCCGTGCAGGCGCTGCTCGCCAGCTGGCAAAGCGGGGATGACGCCGGCGAACCGCGCGTGCGCTGGGTCGAAACCACCCTGAGTTCCTTGCTGCTGCATGCCACGCCCCTGTCCGTCGGCAGCCAGTTCGGAAACAAATTGGGCGAGCGCGCCCAGGCCTGGATTCTCACCTCGGCCACGCTTTCCGTCGGCGGCGACTTCGGCCATCTGAAAACCCGTCTGGGCATCGGCGAGGCCGAAACCCTGAGCGTCGACAGCCCCTTCGACTATCCGCGCCAGGGCGTGCTCTACGTTCCGCAGGGGCTGCCCGAACCCAACACGTCTGCATTCACCGAAGCGGTGGTGGATGCCGCGCTGCCCGTGCTGGAAATCAGCCGCGGTCGCGCCTTCATCCTGTTTACCAGCCTGCGCGCGCTCGACAGGGCGCGCGCCCTCATCGAAGCCGCGTTCAGGTTCCGCGGCTGGGACTATCCCTTGCTGGTGCAGGGCGATGCGCCCAAGAATGAGCTTCTTGCGCGTTTCCAGCAGGCCGGCAATGCGGTGCTGCTGGGCAGCCAGAGTTTCTGGGAAGGCGTCGACGTGCCGGGCGAGGCGCTTTCCGTCGTCGTCATCGACAAGCTGCCCTTCCAGCCGCCCGACGATCCCGTCGTCGCCGCACGCATCGCCCAACTCGAAAAGCAGGGCGGCAAGCCCTTCATGGACTACCAGTTGCCGCACGCCGCCATCACCCTGAAGCAGGGCGCGGGGCGGCTGATTCGCACCGAAACCGACCGCGGCGTGCTGATGATCTGCGACACCCGCCTGGCGGATAAACCCTACGGACGCCTGCTGCTGAACGCGCTGCCGCCGATGACGCGGACGCGCAAGCTGGAAGTGGTGGGGCGTTTTTTCGCCGCTCAGGGAAGCGTTTGCACGAAGGCAAGCACCTCTGCCGCGTGACCCGGCGCCTTCAGTCCGCGCCATTCCCGTACCAGTTTGCCGGTCTTGTCGAACACGAAGGTGCTGCGCTCGATGCCGCGCACCAGCTTGCCGTACATGTTCTTCTGCTTCATGACGCCGAAGCGTTCGCACAGCGTGCCTTCGGTGTCGGACAGCAGGTCGAAGGGGAAACCGTGCTTGGCCTTGAAACCCTCGTGCGACTTGAGGCTGTCGCGCGACACGCCGACGACGACCGTGCCGGCCTTCTCGAACTCGGGGTAGAGATCGCGGAATTCCTGTCCCTCGGTGGTGCAGCCAGGCGTGTTGTCCTTGGGGTAGAAATACACCACCACGTTCTTGCCGCGCTGGTTGGAGAGCTTGAACGTGGTGTTGCCCGTGGCGGGCAGGGCGAAGTCGGCGATGGAAAGTGGGCTCATGGCGATTCCTCAGGTGGACGATTTCAACAGGACGACGACGGCGCCGGCGCCGCCGTCGACGGTGCGCGCCTGGCAGAACGCGAGCACGTCCTCGCGCTGCGTGAGCCAGTGGCGCACCTTGTTCTTCAACACGGGCAGGCGGTTTTTCGAGCCATGGCCCTTGCCGTGGATGATGCGAACACAGCGGCGGTCTTCGCGCAGGCAGCGGTTGAGAAACGCCGCCAGCGCGACGCGCGCCTCGTCGCCGGTGTGGCCGTGCAGGTCGAGTTCGGACTGGATGACCCAGCCGCCGCGGCGCAGCTTGCGGATGGCGGCAACGGGGACGCCGGGGCGAACGAAGTAGAGTTCCTCGCCGGTGGAAACGGCGGCTTCCCAGTCCCAGGGGTCGGCCAGGGCATCGACGAGCACTTGCTGTTCGTCCGCCAGACGCTGTCTGGCCAGCGGCCTCGGGCGCGGGCGCTTGGGGTCGGCCCGGTTCGACGGCGGCAGGGGGACGGCGTCGGCGACGGCGCGGCGGAACAGCAGGGCGCCGTCCAGGTG
>JAIWOS010000120.1 GCA_020217265.1 Thiobacillus sp.
AGGCCGCGTGAATGCCGCGCCAGTCGCCGACCTGCGCGACCGGCTGAAGTCCGGGCGGGCGGCGCTGGCTGCCCGCTGGCGCGAACGCCCCGTCGCCTCGCATTATCTTGCCCGCCATGCCGCACTGGTGGATGGCGTGCTGGCGACCCTGTGCGGGCGGTTGAACCTGCCCGGCACCGTCTGCCTTGCCGCGGTCGGCGGCTACGGCCGCGGCGAACTGTTCCCCGGTTCCGACGTGGACGTGCTGCTCCTGCTGGACAGCGACCCCGGCCCGGAAGAACAGGCCGCGCTGGAAGCCTGGGTGCGCGCCTGCTGGGACGTGGGGCTGGAAATCGGCCACAGCGTGCGCACGGTGGGCACCTGCATGCGCGAAGCCGACGCCGACATCACGGTGGAAACCAACCTGCTCGAAGCGCGTTTTCTGCGGGGGCAGCGTCCGCTTTACGCCGAATTCGAGCGGCGTTTCCGCGCCCGCTTCGACGCCCAGCGCTTCTTCGACGGCAAGCTCGCCGAGCAGGCGGCCCGCCACGCCCGCTACGACGACAGCGCGTACAAGCTGGAACCCAATCTCAAGGACAGCCCCGGAGGTTTGCGCGACCTGCACACCATCCACTGGCTGGCGCAGGCCTGCGGCATTGCCGGCGGCTGGACCGGCATCGCGCGCGCCGGCCTGCTGACCGCTGCGGAAGCCCGCCGCATCGCCCGCGAGGAACGCACGCTCGCCACGCTGCGCATCCATCTGCATCTGCTCGCCGGCCGCCGGGACGACCGCCTGGCCTTCGACTACCAGACCGAGCTCGCCGCCCGTCTGGGGCTTGCCGCCACCGCGCACAAGCGCGCCGGCGAACGCCTGATGCAGGACTACTACCGCGCCGCCAAGCTGGTGCAGCGCGCCAACGACATCCTGATCCAGTCGCTGCGGGTGCGGCTGTTCCCGGTGACCGGCGCCCCTGCGATCGTCGACGCCGATTTCCAGGTACGCGGGCAATTGCTCGAAACGCGCGCCGCCGACCTGTTCGAGCGCGAGCCGGCCGCCCTGTTGCGCGCATTCATCGTCTACGCGCAGCATCCGGAACTTGCGGGTTTCGAACCGGCCACCCTGCGCGCGCTGTGGCGCGGCAGCACCCGCATCGACGCCGGCTATCGCGCCAACCCGGCGCACCGCGCGCTGTTCATGGCGCTCCTGCGGCAACCCGTCGGCGTCACCCGGGCGCTGCGCGCGATGCACCGCTACGGCCTGCTCGGCCGCTACATCCCCGCGTTCGGCCGCGTGGTCGGGCAGATGCAGCACGACCTCTTCCACATCTACACGGTAGACGAACACATCCTCACCGTGCTGCGCAACGTGCGGCGGCTCACCGTGCCGGCGCTTGCGCACGAACTGCCGCTTGCCAGCCGGTTGATGGCCGGGTTCGACAAGCCCGAACTGCTGTATCTTGCCGCGCTGTTCCACGACATCGCCAAGGGCCGCGGCGGCGACCATTCCCAACTCGGCGCGGTCGACGCACGGCGTTTCTGCCGCCAGCACGGGCTTGCCCGCGACGAGACGGAACTCGTCGCCTGGCTGGTGGACAAGCATCTCGTCATGTCGCGCACCTCGCAGAAGGAAGACATCAGCGACCCCGAAGTGGTCGCCGCCTTCGCCGAAAAAATGGGCGACGCGCGCCACCTCGTCGCGCTCTACCTGCTCACCGTCGCCGACATTCGCGGCACCAGCCCCACGGTATGGAACGCCTGGAAAGGCAAGCTGCTGGAAGACCTGTATCACGCCACGCTCGCGCATCTCGAAGGCAGCCGCGCCGCCGACGTGGGCGCCAAGCAGGCGGAAGCGCGCGTCAACCTCGCGCTCTACGGTCTGCCGGCCGACGCCGCCGACGCCTTGTGGGCGCACCTCGACGCCCGCTACTTCGCCCGCTACGACGCGCGCGACCTGGCCTGGCAGGCGCGCATGCTCTGGCGCAAAACCGACAGCCTCGCTCCCGTCGTGCGGGCACGCCTGTCGCCGGTCGGCGAGGGCATCCAGGTGCTGGTGTACGCGCCCGACCGCGCCGACATCTTCGCCCGCATCTGCGGTTTCTTCGCGCGCATCCAGTACACCATTCTCGAAGCCAAGATCCACACCACGCAGCATGGCTACGCGCTCGACAGCTTCCAGGTGATGGACCTCGCCAACCGCGGCATCCACTACCGCGATTTCCTCGCCTTCGTCGAACACGAGCTGGCACGCGACCTCGATCCTGCGCTGCCGATCCAGCCGCCGCCGCGCGGCCGCCTGTCGCGCCACCAGCGGCACCACCCCTACCCGACCACAGTGCGGATCGAGGCCGACGCCGCCGGCGGCGCCATGCTCGCGATCACCTGCGCGGATCGCGGCGGACTGCTGTTCGGCGTGGCGGAGGTGCTGATGCGGCACGCCGTCGGCGTGTACGCCGCCAAGATCGACACGCTCGGCGAGCGGGTCGAGGATGCCTTCCTGGTTCGGGGGGCGTGTCTGGGGTCGGCGGAGTGCCGCGCGCAGCTGGAGCGCGATCTGCGCGAGGCGCTGGAATAAGCCGTTCTACAGCGCCGGCCGGGCGTATTCGTCGACGTAGCGTCCGCGCGCCGGCGCCTTGCGCCCCGGAGGCGATTTCTTGCGCACGTCGTCCGCCGGTTTCCTGGGTTTCTCGTCCACCCCGGTCTTGCCGCGTGGACGCACGCGCTCGGCGCGTCCGGTTGTGCCGACGCCCGCCGTTGTGCCCGCATGCAAAAGCGGGGCTGCGGATTCGTGGGGACGCTTCATGCCGCCTCCCGCCATTCGCGCAGGCTGCCCGCGAGCGTGCGCGTCAGCGCGATCAATCCGCCCAGGGCGTCCGCACTTGCCGCCACCTTGCAGGCGTCGATCTTGCTGTCGGCATACACCGACAGGATCAGCAGATTGTGCTGCACCTCGGCTGGCAGGGGCAGCGTGCCCTCGGCCAGCGCGGTCTGGATGCCATACCAGACCTGGCGGCTGGCGGCGAGCGCCTCGGCCAGCCGGGCTTCGCGGTCGGGCGCGTTCCAGGCGCGCTGCACGGCCATGAGGCGAGCAGCGATGTCGTCGAGCCGGGCGGCTTCTTCGAGGCGCTCACCGGCAGGGTGTATGCCGCGCTGCGCCAGGTGAATGGAGTGTTCCGCGTTCATTCTTGTCCTCTGCTCCGGGGCACCTCGCCCACGGTTACGCTACAAGTTAGCGGCGAGGCATCGGACAACTTTAGACAGGCAACGGCACTGCCGACGAACGGCGCCGGCCGTCAATCGTCCTGCAGGTTCTGGCCGGGAAACAGGGTGTCGGTGTAGCCGAAATTGCGCAGGTCGCGGATGCGCATGGGGTAGAGAATGCCGCGCAGGTGATCGACCTCGTGCTGCACCACGCGGGCATGAAAGCCCTGCACGCTGCGGTCGATCGGCTGCCCGGCGGCGTCGAATCCCTGGTAGCGCAGGGCAGCATATCGCGGCACCAGCCCGCGCATGCCGGGCACCGAGAGGCAGCCTTCCCAGCCCTCCTCGATCGCGTCGGACAGCGGCGTGAGCTGCGGGTTGACGAGCACCGTGTACGGCACCGGCTCGACCTCAGGATAGCGCGGGTTGCCGTTGACCTCGAAGATCACCACCTGCAGCCCCACGCCGATTTGCGGCGCGGCAAGTCCCGCGCCGTTCAGCGCGCGCATGGTGTCGTGCATGTCGGCGATGAGCGCGTGCAGTTCGGGTGTGTCGAACGCCGTCACCGGCGCGGCAGTCTCGAACAGGCGCGGGTCGCCCATTTTCAGTACGTCGCGGATGGCCATGGCTGCTCCAGTTGTGAAAGGCCTTCGGCATCGAGCCAGCGCCAGGCGCCCGGCGCGAGATCGTCCGGCAGGCGATACGCGCCGACCGCTTCGCGATGCAGCGCCGTCACGTGATTGCCAGCGGCGGCGACCATGCGCCTGACCTGGTGGTATTTGCCTTCGGCCAGCACCAGTCGCAGGCTGCGCCCGTCCAGGCGTTCGGCGGCCAGCGCGGCAACCGGCGCGGGTTCGTCGTTCAACTGCACACCGGCGCACAGGGCGGCGAGCTGGGCATCGCTCACGGCGTCGGCGCACGCGGCCCGATAATGTTTCGCCACCTGTTTCTTCGGCGAGATCATGCGGTGCTGGAACTGGCCGTCGTCGGTAAACAGCAGCAGGCCGGTGGTGTCCTGGTCGAGCCGGCCGATGCACTGCACGCCGCGTTCGACCAGCGGCGCCGGCAGCAGCGAAAACACGCTGGGGTGGTGGCTGGGCTTGTGCGAGCACTCGTAGCCAGCCGGCTTGTGCATCACGAGATAGGCGCGCTCCCGGTACGGCCAGTCGGCGCCATCCAGCGTGAACACCAATCCTTCAGCGTCGAATTCGGCGTCGGGGTTCTCGCACACTTCACCGTTGACCGCGATCTCGCCGCGCCGCACGCGCAGAATGCAGCCCCTGCGCGACCCGAAGCCCTGCGATTGCAGGGCGCGGGCGAGACGGACCTTCACGGGAGCGGACAGACGGTCGCCTCGTCGGTGACCAGCTGCTCCAGCAGGCGCCGCACTTGCGACATCACCTCGCCCAGCACCGCCTGGATTTCCTCCATCTGGATGCCGTCGGCAGACGCGCCACGCCCGGCAGCGTAGTTCACCACCGCGCCCACCGCGGCGTAGCACAGTTCGAGTTCGCGCGCGAGGTAGGCTTCGGGCATGCCGGTCATGCCGACCATGTCGCAGCCGTCGCGTTCCATCCGGTTGATCTCGGCCGCGGTTTCCAGCCGCGGCCCCTGCACCGCACCGTACACGCCGCCGTCGCGCAGGCGGATGTCCGCACTGGCAGCCGCCCGCAGCAGCGCGGCGCGCATCGCGTCGCAGTAAGGAAAGGTGAAGTCGAGATGCGTCACCGGCTTGTCGTTGCCCACGAAAAAGGTCGACTCGCGGCCATGCGTGTAATCGATGATCTGGTCGGGCACCACCAGCATGCCGGGCAACAGGTCGCGATGAATGCAGCCGACGGTGGCGACCGACACCACACGGTCGACGCCGTTGTCCCTCAGCGCCCACAGGTTGGCTCGGTAGTTCACCGCATGCGGCGGAATGGTGTGGCCGTAGCCATGACGGGCGAGGAAGACCACGTCCTGATCGCACAGCCGGCCGAAGGTGAGCGCGCCCGAAGGTTCACCGTAGGGCGTGCGCGCCACCTTGCGGTGGGTGATTTCGAGATTGGCGAGTTGGGTGAGGCCGGTGCCTCCGATGATGCCCAGCATTATGCGTTGTCCTTCAGTGCGTAAATGGCGGGGAGATTGCGCCAGTAGCCATACACGTCCATGCCACATCCGAAAACGTAGCGGTTCGGCACCGGAAACCCGGTGAAGTCTGCGCGCAGGGGCTTGTCGAGGCCGTTGTCCTTGTCGGTCAAGACCGCGGTCAGCACCCGGGCCGCGCCCATTTCGGTGAGCTTGCCGTGGATCGCCGCCAGCGTTTCGCCTTCGTCGAGAATGTCGTCGAGCACCAGCACCACGCGCCCCTGCACGTTCTTGCCCGGCAGCACCTTCCATTCCATCGCGCCGCCGCGCGTATCGCCGCGGTAGCGCGTCACGTGCAGGTAATCGAACTCCAGGGGGAAAGCCAGCCTGGGCAGCAACTGACCGGCAAACACCACCGCGCCGCCCATCACCGGCAGCACCAGCGGACATTCGCCGGCCAGGCGCAGCGCGATGTCGGCCGCCAGCCGGTCGAGCGCGGCCTGCACCGTGTCGGCGCTGGCGATGCAGTCGGCGGTATCGAGCAGGCGTTGGGCTTCGGCGGGCGTCATGCCGCGAGTTTACCCGCTCTCGCCGCCGCGTGCCTCGGGTATGCTTGCGGCATGAACGACGCCACGATCGACGCCGACGGCTGGTACGCCCCCGCGAACCGCATCGCCTCCCCCAACTGCGACGCGCGGCCGGACGGCGCCGCAATCGAACTCGTCGTCATCCACAACATCTCGCTGCCGCCCGGCGTGTTCGGCGGCGACGCCGTGATCGACCTCTTCACCAACCGCCTCGACTGGGACGCCCACCCGTATTACCAGGGCATCCGCGGCCTCAGGGTTTCCGCGCACTTCCTCATCCGCCGCGACGGCAGCCTGATCCAGTTCGTGCCCTGCGGGCTGCGCGCCTGGCATGCCGGCGTTTCGAGCTGGCAGGGTCGCGAACGCTGCAACGATTTCTCGGTCGGGATCGAGCTCGAAGGCAGCGACGACACGCCTTTCACCGACGCACAGTACGCGACGCTCGCGCCGCTCGTCGATGCGCTGAAACGCCGCTACCCCATCCGGGGCGTGGTCGGGCACAGCGACATCGCCCCGGGGCGCAAGACCGACCCCGGCCCGCACTTCGACTGGCGGCGCCTCGACGGCGATGCGGCCTGACGCAAGACTCGTCGCGGCCTTCGCACTCGCGCTCGCGCTGACCGGGTGCGCGCCCACGCTCAACCTCGCGGTCGACCGCGCGCCCAGCGCGAGCCTGCCGCAAAGCGCCGACACGCCGCTGCAGGCGCAACTCGCCG
>JAIWOS010000053.1 GCA_020217265.1 Thiobacillus sp.
CTGTGGCGGTGGGGCGTGCCGGCCGCCGCCCAGCTCGCTGCGCGCACGTTGCCCGCCGGGCTCGACGCGCGCATCGGCGCAGAATCGCTGGCCTTGATGGACAAGACCGCCTTCGAGCCGAGCACCTTGCCGGCCGCGCGCCAGCAGGCGCTCGCCCGGCAACTGGCCGCGCACTGCCAGCGCCAGCCCTGCCCGCCCTACCGCTTGCTGTTCCGTGCTAGCCCGGCCTTCGGCGCCAACGCGATGGCGCTGCCCGGCGGCACCGTCATCGTCACCGACGCGCTGGTGGAGCTTGCCCGCCACGACGAGGAAGTGCTCGCCGTGCTCGCGCACGAGCTCGGCCATGTGCAGCACCGCCACAGCCTGCGGCTGGCGATCCAGAGCATCGGCGCCGGCGCCATCCTGGTCGCCGTCACCGGCGACATCGGCAGCATTACCGACGTGGCCGCCGGCCTGCCGAGCCTCTTGCTGCAAAGCGGCTATTCGCGCGACATGGAGCGCGAGGCCGACGCCTACGCGCTGGCGTGGCTGCGCACCGCGTGCATTCCGCCCCAACGCTTCGCCGACATGCTCGGCCGCCTGGACGCGCATCCGTCCGACACCGGACTGCTGGACAGCCACCCGGGATCGCGCGAACGCATGCTGCCATTCCGCACCGCCGCAGGCTGTTGAGCCTGCGCCCGGCACGCCCGGAGCCGTCATGCCGGCGTGCTAGAATCGCCGGGTTTTCGACTCCAGGCACAGACGCATGATTTCCCTCGCCCACGCCCAGGCCGCCACCCCCGCCGCCCCCGGCATCGCCGATTTTCTGCCGCTCATCATCATCTTCATCCTGTTCTGGTTCATGCTCATCCGCCCGCAGATGAAACGCGCCAAGGAACAGAAAAAAATGCTGTCCGAGCTCGCCAAGGGCGACGAGGTCGTCACCGCCAGCGGCCAGGTCGGCAAGATCGTCAAGCTCGGCGAGCAGTACGTGTCGCTCGAAATCGCCGACGGCGTGATCACCCACGTGCAGAAACAGTCGATCCAGACCCTGCTGCCCAAGGGAACGATCAAGAGCCTCTAGGGATCAGGGAATAGCCGCCCGGGGCCAGCGCCCCGGCCCCGGTTTCCCCCCAAGCCCTTAATCCCAGCCCCCAGCCCCCAAGCAAAATGAACCGCTACCCGCTCTGGAAATACGTGCTCATCGGCATCACGCTGGTGGTCGCCTTCCTCTACACCCTGCCCAACTTCTTCGGCGAAGTGCCGGCGGTGCAGCTCTCGCCGGTGCGCGCTGCCGAAAAGGCCGACACCGCCCTGCTCGGCCGCGCCGAGGCGGCCCTGAATTCGGCGGGCATTGCCTATTCCGGGGCGGAACTCGCGGGCAACACCGTCAAGCTGCGCTTTGCCAGCACCGACACGCAGCTCAAGGCGCGCGACGTGCTGCAGGGCGCGCTCGGCGACGGCTACACCGTGGCGCTCAACCTGGTGTCGGCCTCGCCGCACTGGCTGTCGTCGATCGGCGCGCTGCCGATGTACCTGGGCCTGGATTTGCGCGGCGGCGTGCACTTCATGCTCGAAGTCGACATGAAGGCCGCGCTGGAAAAGGCGGCCATCCGCTACCAGAACGATTTCCGCGGCGAGCTGCGCGCGGACAAGATCCGCTACGGCCGCATCGTGCGCGAGGGCAACGCGGTGGTCGTGCATTTCGCCACCCGCGACCAGCGCGACGCCGCGATCGACAAGCTCGCCAGCGTCTTCCCCGACCTCAACTACGTGCCTGCCGACCTCGCCGACGGTTTCACCCTCACCGCGCGGCTGAAGCCCGAGGCCGAGAAGCGCGTGCAGGAATTCGCGCTGCAACAGAACATCACCACGCTCAGAAACCGCGTCAACGAACTCGGCGTGGCCGAGCCGGTGATCCAGCAGCAGGGTGCCAACCGCGTCGTGGTGCAGCTGCCCGGCGTGCAGGACACGGCCAAGGCGAAAGACATTCTCGGCCGCACCGCCACGCTGGAAATCCGCATGGTCGACGAGCAGGCCGACCCGACGCAGGTCGCCCAGGGCCAGGCGCCGTTCGGCGACGAGATCGTGCCCAGCCGCGAGGGTTTCCCCATCGCGGTGAAAAAGGACGTGGTGCTCACCGGCGACTCGATCACCGACGCTTCGCCCGGCTTCGACAGCCAGGGCGGGCAGGCTGCCGTGCACGTCAGCCTCGACGGCAAGGGCGCGCGCATCTTCAAGGACGTGACGCGCGAGAACGTCGGCAAGCGCATGGCCATCCTGCTGATCGAAAAGGGCAAGGCCGAAGCCATCACCGCACCGGTCATTCGCGAGGAAATCGGCGGCGGCCGCGTGCAGATCACCGGCATGGCCAACGCGCAGGAAGCCTCCGACATTGCGCTGCTGCTGCGCGCAGGCGCCCTGGCGGCGCCCATGCAGATCGTCGAGGAGCGCACCGTCGGCCCCAGCATGGGCACAGAAAACATCGAAAAGGGCTTCCATTCCAACATCTGGGGCTTTATCGCCGTGGTCGCGTTCATGACGATTTACTACCGCGTGTTCGGCCTGTTCTCGTCTATTGCTCTGGCAATCAACGGCTTCTTCCTCATCGCGCTCTTGTCGATGATGCAGGCCACGCTGACGCTGCCCGGCATGGCGGCGATCGCGCTCACGCTCGGCATGGCGATCGACGCCAACGTGCTCATCAACGAACGCATCCGCGAGGAACTCCGGAACGGCGCCACGCCGCAGGCGGCGATCCACGCCGGCTACGACCGCGCCTGGGGCACCATCCTCGACTCCAACCTCACCACGCTGATCGCCGGCATCGCGCTCTTCTGGCTCGGCTCCGGTCCGGTGCGCGGCTTTGCCGTGGTGCTGTGTCTGGGCATCCTCACTTCCATGTTCAGCGCCGTCACGGTGTCGCGCGCGATGGTCAACCTCACCTACGGACGCCGCGCGCGTCTGTCCAAGGTCTCGATCTAAGGGCAACGCCATGCTGGAATTCTTCCCCTTCAAGAAAACCATCCCCTTCATGAGCTGGGGGAAGCTCACCACGACGATTTCGCTGGTGACCTTCCTGTTCGCGGTCTGGGCACTGTGGGCCAAGGGCCTCAACCTCGGCGTCGATTTCACCGGCGGCACGCTCATCGAGGTGAGCTACAGCCAGCCCGCCAATCTGCCCGCCGTGCGCGCCGCGCTGGAAAAAACCGGCCTGCCCGAAATCTCGGTGCAGAACTTCGGCACCAGCCGCGACGTGCTGATCCGCCTGCCCAACAAGGGCCAGGCCAACGCGGCCGAAACCAGCAACAAGGTGATGGCCGCGCTCACCGCCGCCGACCCCGGCGTGACGCTGAAGCGCGTCGACTTCGTCGGCCCGCAGGTCGGCAAGGAACTCTACGACAGCGGCGCGCTGGCGCTGCTGGTGGTCGCCTTCGGCATCATGCTCTACCTCGCGATCCGCTTCGAATGGCGCTTTGCCGTGGCCGGCATGCTCGCCAACTTGCACGACATCGTCATCATCCTCGGCGTGTTCGCCTTCTTCCAGTGGGAATTCACCCTCACCGTGCTGGCCGGCGTGCTCGCGATCCTGGGCTACTCGGTGAACGAATCGGTGGTGGTGTTCGACCGCATCCGCGAAAACATCCGCAAGATGCGCGGCGCCACCATCCCGCACATCATCGACGACGCCATCACCCGCACCATGAGCCGCACCATCATCACCCACGGCTCCACCCAGATCATGGTGCTCTCGATGCTGTTCTTCGGCGGCGAGGCGCTGCACAACTTCGCGCTCGCGCTCACCATCGGCATCATGTTCGGCATCTATTCGTCGGTGCTCGTCGCCTCGCCTCTACTGCTGATGTTCGGCGTCAAGCGTGAACACTTCATCAAACCGGTGGAGAAGAAGGAAGAGGCCGTTGTCTAGAAACGCCGGATCAGGGTTGAGGCGCTGGCAAGCGACAGCGCCGCACAAGCCCCTGACCCCCTGCCACCCGTTCTGACCCCTGCCACCCATGCTCCAAACCTTCATCGACTGGATCCTCGCCACCGTCCACGACTGGGGCTACACCGGTATCTTCATCCTGATGGCGCTGGAATCCACCGTGTTGCCGGTGCCGAGCGAGCTCGTGCTGATCCCGGCCGGCTACCTCGCCCACCAGGGCCAGATGAGCTTCTGGCTCATCGTGCTCGCCTCCACCGTTGGCAGCCTCGTCGGCGCCTCGTTCAACTACGTGGTGGCGATGTGGCTGGGCCGCCCCTTCCTCGAACGCTGGGGCCGCTACTTCTTCGTGCGCCCCGAACTGCTGCACAAGACCGACGCGTTTTTCGCCCGGCATGGCGCCGTCTCCACCTTCACCGGCCGCCTCATCCCGGGCATCCGCCATCTCATTTCCATCCCCGCCGGGCTCACCCGCATGAATCTCGGCGCGTTCGCCTTCTACACCTGCCTCGGCGCCGGCCTGTGGTCGCTCGTGCTCACCCTGTTCGGCTATTTCCTCGGCGGCAACGAAGCCCTGATCCGCGAATACCAGCACTACATCACCGCCGGCGTCATCGTCTTCGTCGCGGCGATCATCGGCGGCTACATCTGGTGGCAGCGCCGCACGTGACGCGCGCCTGATTCCTGCCGTGTTCGCATTCGCCTTCCTTTGGGGCCTGGCCGAAGCGACGCTCTTCTTCATCGTCCCCGACGTCCTGCTTTCGCTGCTGGCGCTCAAGAATCGACGCCACGCCTGGATCGCCAGCGGCTACGCCGTTGCAGGCGCCGTGCTCGGCGGCTTGCTGATGTACGCGTGGACAGCCCACGACGCAGGCCAAGTACAAAGCCTGCTGGCCTCGATCCCCGCCATCTCGCCGGAACTCATCGACCAGGCGCACGCGCAACTCGATGAATGGGGCTACCCCAGCCTCTTCGCCGGCGCCTTCAGCGGAGTGCCCTACAAGCTCTACGCCAGCGAAGCCGGCGCCGCCGCGCTGCCACTGGCCGGCCTGCTGGCGGTCACGATCCCGGCACGCGCGCTGCGCTTCGTGCTCGTCGTTGCGGTGGTGAACGGGATTTCCCGGCGATGGCTGGGCGGGTGGGCACATGCCCGGCGCGCGGCGCTCTTGCTGGCGTGCTGGGCGCTGTTTTATGGGGGGTATTTCAGCGTGATGTGAGGGCGGCCCCACGCGGTCAGTCGACGGCAGCCTCCACCATCAATCGCTTCATCTCCGCCACCGCCTCTTTCCAGCCCACGAACAGCGCCTGCGCGACGATGGCGTGGCCGATGTTGAGTTCATGAATGCCGGGCAGCGCGGCGATGGGCTGGACGTTGTGGTAGGTGAGGCCGTGGCCGGCGTTGACGGTGAGGCCGAGGCTGCGGCCGTAGGCGACGGCCATGCGGATGCGTTCGAATTCCGTGGCACGTGCCTCCTCGGTTTCGGCGTCGGCATACGCGCCGGTGTGGATTTCGACGACGGGCGCGCCGCATTGCAGCGCGGCGTCGAGCTGGGCGAAGTCGGCGTCGATGAAGAGCGAGACGCGGATCCCGGCCTCGCCCAGCCGCGCGCAGGCGTCGCCGATTTTCGGCAGCTGGCCTTTGACGTCTAGGCCGCCTTCGGTGGTGAGTTCCTCGCGCTTCTCGGGGACGAGGCAGACGTCCTGCGGGCGGGTGGCGATGGCGATGCCGAGCATTTCCTCGGTCACCGCCATTTCCAGGTTCATCTTGGTCTTCAGCACCTGGCGCAGAATGGCGACGTCAAAGTCCTGGATGTGTCGGCGGTCTTCGCGCAGGTGGAGCGTGATGGAATCGGCGCCCGCGGTTTCCGCCAGAAGCGCGGCTTCGACCGGGCTGGGGTAGCGGGTCTTGCGGGCTTGCCGCAGGGTGGCGATGTGGTCGATGTTGACGCCGAGATGGATGCTCATGGAGTGAGGTCGGTGAGTTCGCGCAGGAGCTGGCGAGTATAAAGCGGCTTCGCGCCCAGGGTATGGTTGATGAGGCTGCGCATCAGCGCCTTGGCCTCGACGAGCGTGGCGGGGTCGTCGAAGCGGTCGGCCGCGAGGTCGAGCAGGGTTTTCCCGCTCACCGGGCAGCCCGGCTGCCCCAGGTCGGGCAAGGCGCCGCGCTCGGGCTGATAGACATAGCGCGCGCCGGCCGCGATGGGCGTGCCGGTATCGGCCTCGTGGTCGAAGGTGGCGCCGTAGCCGATGTCGGCGAGCAGGTTCTTTTCGAAGCGGCGCAGGATCTTCTCCAAATCGCCGCCTTCGCCCGCCAGCATCGCGAGGGTTTCGGTGTAGCGGTCGTACAGCGCTTCGTGCGCGTCGCCGCGCGCGAGCACGCGCAGCAACAGTTCGTTGAGATAGAAGCCGCACATGAGGCCGCGCCCCTGCGGCGCCGCGATGCCGCCCTGCCATTCGGCGGCGTGCAGGGTCTTGAGCTCGGACTTGCCGAACCATGACAGCAACAGCGGCGTAAAGGGCTGCATCAAGCCGCGCAGGGCGGACGCCGGCCGGCGCGCGCCGCGCGCGATGAGGGCG
>JAIWOS010000208.1 GCA_020217265.1 Thiobacillus sp.
CCTCTTCCACCGTCACCGCAAGCGGCGCGCGTTTGACTTCGGCGACGTCGACCGGCACCGCGCGCGGCAGGAAACCAAGCGCAAGTCCCCCAGCCACGACGACTATCGTTGCCAGGATGCCGAGTTTTGCACGCAGGTTCATCGCCGGGCACAGTCCTATTCGCGGGTTTTCAGCACGGCCACCAGGTCGAGCCGGCCGAGACGATGCCACAGCAGCAGGCCGGACAGCACGGCGGAAACGAGGACGACGCTCGCGCCCATGGCGTAGTTTTCCGGGGTGAGGATCAGCGGCAGCCGGTACAGTTCACTCTGGAACGCCACCACCAGGATGCCGACCAGGCCGACGCCGACCAGGATGCCGACCGGGATCGCCGCCAGCGTCAGGAGCGCAAGCTCCCCCAGCAGAATATAGGCGATCTCGCCGCGGGTGAAGCCCAGCACGCGCAGGCTGGCGAGTTCGCGGCCGCGCTCGGAAAGACTGATGCGCGCACTGTTGTAGACCACGCCGAAGCCGATGGCGCCGGCGAGCACGGTGGCCACCAGGGTGTAGAACAGGATGAACTCGCCGATGGTGGCGTAGAAGCTCTGGATCGCCGAAGCGTTGGCGACCATGCCGAGCACCCGCGGCCGCGCGTTCAGTTGTGCGTAGAGCGTGGACTCGGCGCCCGGCTGCACGGCAAGGTAGGCGCCCGACACCGTGTCGCCCTCGCGCATCAGCGCGTTGAGCGAATCCTGCTGCATGTAGGCCGACACACCCAGATATTGTTTGGTGATGCCGAGCACCGGCACCTGCCGCACCGGACGGCTGCCTTCCAGCACTTCCACCGTCAGCAGGTCGCCCGGTTTCACGCGCAGGATGTTCGTCGCCAGGTGGTCGGTCAGCACCACGCCGCCCGGCGGCACCGCGACCGGGCGCAGGCTGCGGTCGAGGGAACGGTGCAGCTGCCCCTCGGGCTGGATGCCGAAGATCGCGCCGCGATGGCGGTACTGCCCGAAGCGCAGGATCGCCGCCACGTCGCGATAGCCTTCCACCCGGTCGACGCCCGGCAAGGCGGCCAGTTCGTGCAGCGCGCGTCCGGACGTGGGCTCGATGAAGGCGAGCGCCAGATCCTCGCGCGCGGCCTGGCGAAACTGCACGTCGACCATGAAGTCGATCGCGCCCTTCTGGTAGTTGCCCACCATCATCAGTCCGCAGGCGCAGGCGATGCCGAGCACGGTCAGCAGCGACTTCAGCGGGCGCCGCTCCAGGTGACGCAGGATCATGCGCGTTGGCGCGGCAAGCCAGCGCTGCAGCCCGATGCGCTCGAACAGGGCGACGCGATAGACCGCCGGCGTTTCCGCGCGCATGCCCTCGGCCGGCGGCAAGCGCACCGCGCGAATGACCGAGAACAGCGTGCCGCTCACGGCCGCAACCGCCGCGACCACGAACGCGACCAGCGCCACGCCGGGGCGCAGCTGGTAGTCGAGATAAGGAAAGCGGAACGTCGTCTCGGTGTAGACCTGCGACAGCCCCTGGCCGAACCAGGCGCCGAGCGCCAACCCGGCGGCCACGCCAAACACCGCCATCAGCAGCACCAGCTTGACGTAGTGCGCGCCGATCGCCGCATAGCGGTAGCCAAAAGCCTTGAGAATGGCGATCTGCTCGCGCTGCAGCGCGATCAGGCGGCTCAGCACCACGTTGAGCAGAAAGGCGGCAACGCCGAGGAAGATGGCCGGGAATACCGTCGCCATGGTCTGTAACTGCTTCAGCTCTTCGGTCAGGAAACGGTTGGAGAACTGGTTCTTGCGGCCGTAGGCGCCGGTTCCCCCGTAGGCCGCCAGAATGGCGTCGACGCGGTCGATCACGTCCTCCGCGCGGGCGCCGCGCGCGAGCGTCAGACTCACCTGGTTGAACGCGCCGTCCATGTCGTAGGCGGCGGCGAGCGCGCTGCGTCCCATCCACAGCACGCCGTAGCGCTTGAAATCGGGGAACATCGCGCCGGGCGCGATCTGGTAGACATACTCCGGCGACACCGCAACGCCGACCACGGTGAGCTGCTTGCGCTTGCCGTTGATGATCGCGGCGAGCCGGTCGCCCGGCTGGAAACCGTGGGCGTCGGCGAAGGTGTCGGACAGCACCACCTCGTCGGTGCTCCACGGCACGACGCTGCGCCCGCGCTTGAAATGCAGGCGGTTGAGCCAGGCCTCGCCGACGTCCGGCAGCGACAGCAGCTGGCCGGTGACAGGATCGGAGAACCCTTCCACCTCCAGCTTCACCCCCGCCTTCACCCGCGTCTCCAGCCGCTCCACCCCCGGAATCGCGGCGAGCCGCGCGGCCACCGGCTCGGGCGCGCGCTTGAGGCTTGCGAACACGTCGGCAAAGCGGTATTCGGCGTAAAAGCGGTCGCGCGTGCCTGCCAGCGAATCGTAGGTGGAGAGCGACATCACCAGGGTCGCCACGCCGCCCATGATCACCGCCGCGATCGCCAGCCCCTGTCCGCGCAGGTGCCAGAGATCGCGCAGCAGTTTGCGGTCGAGCGCCTTCATTGCGGATGCCGCCTTTCCCAGTGTCGGTAGAACCGCTGCTTGGCCCACAGCATGACCGCAAGGTAGGCGACGACAATGCCGGCGAGCACGGCATAGAGGCTCGGCGGCGGCACGACGAAACCGAGATGATGCGCGTACGGCAGCGCGGGCAGGAGCATGGCGAAGGCCACCACGCCGAGCGAGAGCGCAGCCAGCCAGCCATTCGGCCGGCTGGCGAAGGGGCTGCCGCGGGTGCGGATGATGAAGATGACCAGCACCTGCGTGGCGATCGATTCGATGAACCACCCCGTGTGAAACAGCGCCGCGTTCGCATCGAACACCTTCAGCAGCACGTAGAAGGTCAGGAAATCGAACAGCGAACTCACCGGCCCCAGCGCGAGCATGAAACCCTGAATGAACCTCATGTCCCACACGCGCGGCCGCGCCAGCGTCTCTGCGTCGACTTCGTCGAGCGGAATGGCAATCTCGGAGAGATCGTAGAGAAAGTTGTTGAGCAGGATCTGCAGCGGCAGCATCGGCAGAAAGGGCAGCAGCAGCACGCCGCCGGCCATGCTGAACATGTTGCCGAAGTTGGAGCTGGTGCCCATCATGAGGTACTTGGTCACGTTGCCGAAGGTGCGCCGCCCCTCGCGCACGCCCGCCTGCAGCACGTTCAGGTCGGGTTCGAGCAGCACCAGGTCGGCCGCCTCCTTCGCCACGTCCACCGCGCTATCGACGGAAATGCCGACGTTGGCAGCATGCAGCGCCGGCGCGTCGTTGATGCCGTCGCCCAGAAAGCCGACCACGTGGCCGCGTGCCCTCAGCGCGTTGAGGACGCGCGTCTTCTGCGCCGGCGTGACGCGGCAGAAGAGGTTGACCCGCTCGACCTGGGCCTCGAGCGCAGGATCGTCCATCGCCTGCAGGTCGGCGCCGTTGAGCACGCCGCTGACCGGCACGTTGAGCCGCCCGCAGACGTAGCGCGCGACGAGCTCATTGTCGCCGCTCACGATCTTCACCGCCACGCCGTCGGCGGCCAACGCCGCGAGTGCCTGCGCCGCGCTTGCCTTCGGCGGGTCGAGAAAGGCGGCAAAACCGCTGAACACCAGTTCGCTCTCGTCGGTGACGACGGCGTGGTCCTGCTGCGGTGGCGCCTCCCGCCAGGCGACCCCGAGCACGCGAAAACCGTCGCAACTGAGCGACTCGAACACCGCCTGGATGCGCGCGCGCGCCGCGTCGTCCAGCGGCAGCGTCGCGTCGCCATCCTCGTAGCGGGCGCACAGCCGCAGAACGTCTTCGGGCGAGCCCTTCACGAACAGGCGCCGCTCGCCTTCCCGCTCCAGCAGCACCGACACGCGGCGGCGCTCGAAGTCGAAGGGCACTTCGTCGACCTTGCGCCACGCGTCGACGTCGATATGGGTGTGCGCGAGGATGGCCTCGTCGAGCGGGCTGCGGATGCCGGTCTCGAACTGGCTGTTGAGATAGGCGAATTCGAGCACGCGCCGGCTCTCGCGGCCCAACGCATCGACATGGCGCTCCAGCCGGATGCGGCCTTCGGTCAGCGTGCCGGTCTTGTCCGTGCACAGCACGTCGATGCCGCCCAGCTCCTGCACTGCCGACAGCCGTTTCACAATCACCTTGCGGCGCGCCAGACGCATCGCGCCCTGCGACAGCGTGACCGAGAGCACCATTGGCAGCAGTTCCGGCGTGAGCCCCACCGCCAGCGCCACCGCGAACAGGAAGGACTCGAGCAGCGGGCGCTCGAACACCGCGTTGATCAGCAGCACCGCCAGCACCAGGATCACGGTGAGCCGCAGGATGAGCACGCCGAAAGCCTGGGTGCCGCGCTCGAAGGCAGTGGCCTGCGGGCGCTGCGCCAGCGTATCCGCGATCTGCCCCAGCGCCGTGCCCGCGCCGGTGCGCACGACGAGCATGCGGCCGTTGCCGCTGATGATCGAGGTGCCGAGGAACAGCGCGTTCGTCGCTGCCGCCAGATCGGCGCCGGGTGGCGTCTCCTCGGCGTGCTTTTCCACGGGGTAGGATTCGCCGGTGAGCAGGGCCTGGTTGACGAACAGATCGCGCGCCGCCAGCACCCGGCCATCCGCCGGCACCAGATCGCCGGCAGCCAGCAGCACCACGTCGCCCGGCACCAGCTCGGCAACCGGCACCTCGCGCGCCTCGCCGTCGCGCAGTACCGACGCCCGCAGGGCCACCGTGCTGCGGAGTTTGTCCACGGCGCGGCTGGCGCGGTATTCCTGAAAGAAATCCAGCACCACGCTCATCAGCACGATGACGGTGATCACGGCGAAACTCATCATGTCGCCCAGCAGCCCTGAAACCGCACTCGCCGCGAGCAGCACCAGCACCAGCGGATTCCTGAAATTGCGAACGAGCTGGAAGATCCAGGCGCGTTCGCTGCGCGGGTGCAGCAGGTTGGGGCCGACGCGCTCGAGGCGCGCGGCCGCCTCCGCCGCGCCGAGGCCTTGCGGCCCCGTCGCCAGTTCATCCAGCAGCACGGGCAGCGGCGGCTGCCAGAATTCTGAGTTGGGTTTCATGGCGGCCATCTCACCACGACAGCGCGTGCGCCGGTTTCTTCACTGCGCTGGCATGGATGTCGACGATGCGGCCGTCCGACAGGCGGATCACGCGGTCGGCCATGTCGGCGATGCCGGCGTTGTGGGTGATCAGCACGGTGAGCGTGCCGAGTTCGCGGTTCACCTTTTCCAGCACCTCGAGCACCACCACGCCGGTCGTCGAGTCGCGCGCACCGGTCGGCTCGTCGCACAGCAGCACCGCCGGGTTCTTGGCGACGGCGCGCGCGATCGCCACCCGCTGCTGCTCGCCGCCGGATAGCTGCGCCGGAAAATGGTCGAGCCGGTTGCCCAGCCCCACCAGCGCCAGCGCGTCTTCCGGCCGCATCGGCGACGCGGAGATTTCGGTCACCGCGGCAACGTTCTCACGCGCGGTGAGGCTGGGAATGAGGTTGTAGAACTGGAACACGAAGCCGACGTGCTCGCGACGAAAGCGGGTGAGCTCGGTTTCGGAGGCGCCGGTCAGCTTGTGGTCGAGGTAGTAGACCTCGCCGCCGGAGGGCGTGTCCAGGCCGCCGAGGATGTTCAGCAGCGTCGACTTGCCGCTGCCCGAGGGGCCGAGCAGGACGACCAGTTCGCCGCGCTTGAGGACAAGATCGATGCCGCGCAGCGCCTGCACCTCGACCTCGCCCATGCGGTAGACCTTGGTGAGGCCGCGCGCGACGAAGACGGCGTTGGCAGAGGGGCTAGACATGGGCTTCCTCAGGGCAGCGCCCGCAACAACTGGCAAAGTCGAGAAGTTCTGCACGCGCCATTGCGCGCAACCAGCGTGCATGCACACCGCGCAGCTTCCTGGCGTGGGTTCTCGAGTTCCGCCAAAGCGTCGCCCGCAGCGCCGCTCCAATCTGTGTCGTTACGTTTGTGGCAGGCGCATGACGCACGCCCTGCCCGGCGGCCAGCGCCAGGCTGGAGCGTCCCGCTGTCGGCTACGCCGGCAGATGCCTGGCGAACCATGCGGCCGCCTTGTCAGCCACGGCTTCCAGCGCACCAGGCTCCTCGAACAGGTGGGTTGCGCCGGGAACGAGCGCCAGTTCCTTCACGCACTGCAACTGCGCGTACGCCTGCTGGTTGAGTTCGACCACGCCGTAATCGTGCCCGCCCACCAGCAGCAGGGTCGGCGCGGTCACGCTGGCGAGCGCAACCCGGCTCGCCAGATCGGGGCGGCCGCCGCGCGACACCACCGCCCGCACGCCGTTGCCCAAGGCGGCGGCAGCCTCGA
>JAIWOS010000054.1 GCA_020217265.1 Thiobacillus sp.
AGGCGGCGAGCGTGGGCCGGCCGGTGCTGGTGGGGCCGCATACCTTCAATTTCGACGAGGTGACGCGGCGGGCCATCGAGGCGGGCGCGGCGCTGCAGGTGAACGATGCCCGGGATTGCGTGGCGCATGCCCTGCAGCTGTTGGCCGACGCGCCGGCGCGCGCCCGCATGGGGGAGGCGGGGCGGGCGTTCGCTGCGCGCCATCGCGGAGCCGCCGCACGGATGGCGGCGCTGGTGCCCGCGACTTAGCTTGGCGGGTGCTTATTTCGCGGCTTGTGCCGCGGGCTTCAGATGGCGATCGATCTCGGCCAGGTCGTCGGGGGTGAGCGTTCCCGCTGCAGCCTTGAGCGACAGCCCGGCGAGCAGGTACGCGTAGCGCGCGCCGGCCAGATCGCGGCGCGCCGACAGCACCTGCTGCTCGGCGTTCAACACGTCGAGGTTGGTGCGCACGCCGACGGTGAGGCCGAGCTTGGTCGAATCGAGCTGGGCGCGGCTGGATACGAGCGCCTGTTCCAGCGCGCGCACCCGCGCCGCGCCGCTTTGCACGTTGAGCCAGGCCTGGCGCGCCGCGAGGCTGGCGTCGCGGGTGGCACCCTCCAGATCCTGGCGCGCCTTTTCCTGGTTGGCGACGGCTTCGCGCACGCGCGAACTGACGAGGCCGCCCTGGTAGATCGGCAGGTTGAGCTGCAGCCCCACGCTGGCGTTGCGGGTGTCGGCCTGGAAGGCGCCGAAGTTCTGGTTGTTGCTGATGGTGTAGCCGGCGACGGCGTCGAGCGTGGGGTAGTGGCCGGCGCGGTTGCGCTCCACCTCCTGATCGGCGATGGCCTTGGCGAGGCGCTGGATTTCGGCCTGCACGTTGCCGCGGGTCGCGCGCTCGGCCCAGTCGTCGATGCTGCCGGATTCGGCTTTCATCTGCGTGGCGCCGACCAGCACGTCGAGTGCCCCGGCCGGTTTGCCGACGAGCTTTTCCAGCGCGCGCAGGCGCAGGTTGAGCGTGTTCTGCTCGGCGATTTCCTGAGCCACCGCGAGGTCGTAGCGGGCCTGCGCTTCGTGGGTGTCGGTGATGGTTGCGGTGCCGACCTCGAAATTGCGGCGGGCGCTAGCGAGCTGCTCGGTGATCGCGGCCTTCTGCGCATTGATGAAGGCGATGTTGTCCTGCGATTGCAGCACGTCGAAGTAGGCCTGCGCCACGCGCAGGATGAGATCCTGCCCGGCGGCCCGGAACTGCAATTCGGCAATTTTCGCCTGGTTCTTGCCCTGTTCGAACACCACCCAGTTCTGCTTGCGGAACAGCGGCTGCGAGGCATTGACCGACGCCCCGTTGGCGGTGAAATCGACGTCGCCGCCAGGCAGCGAGGAATCGACATGGTTGCGGGTGACGTTGCCGGCGAGGCTGACCTGCGGCAGCAGGCCTGCGCGGCCCTGCGCGGTTTTTTCCCGGCCGGCGGCGAGCGCGGCGCGGGCCGCGGCGTACTGGGCGTCGTAGGCCTGCGCGTCGCGGTAGACGTCCGAGAGATTCACTGCGTGCGCGGCAGGCGCGAGCGCAAGGAGCAGGGCAAGGGTGAGGGACTTCAGGGGCATGTCGGGTCCAGTCGGCTAGATCGGTATCAGTAGCGGGGCATGGCGGGATCGACTTCGTCGGACCAGGCCGCCATCCCGCCGGCCAGGTTGATAACGGCGGAAAAGCCGGCGGTTTCAAGATAGCGGGCGGCGTGATAGCTGCGCACGCCATGATGGCAAATGACCACGGTTTCGGCGTCTTTGTTCAATTCGGCCAGGCGCGCGGGCAGGTCGCGCATCGGGATCAGCACCGAACCGGGCAGGCGGCAGATGCCGGCCTCCCAGGGTTCGCGCACGTCGAGCAGCACCGGCGTGTGTCCGGCCGCGAGATACGCGGCGAGCTCGGCGGGGCGGAATTGGCGCATGGCGCGTCAGAACACGAAGGCGGCGGGCTGCGGCGCGTTGACGAGCGGGGCGACGCAGGTTTCGAACAGCGTCACGCTGCGGAACGCGCCCGGCGCGGTGCAGGTGAGAAGCTGGGCCTGCATGACCGGTGCCGTGCCGGTGATGGCGAACAGGCGGCCGCCGACTCTCAGGCGGCGGCGGAAGGCGTCCGACAGCAGCGGCGTCGAGCCGGTGAGCACGATGGCGTCGAAGCCGGCGGGGTCGGCCCAGTCGCGCGCCGCGTCGGCGGTATGCAGGGCGACGTTTTCGATGCCGTGCGCGGCGAGCTTGGCCCCGGCCGACGCGGTGAAGTCGGCGTAAATATCCACCGACACCACCTCGGCGGCCTGGGCGGCGAGCAGCGCCGTGAGATAGCCGCTGCCGGTGCCGATCTCCAGCACGCGGTCGGTGGGCGCGAGCGTCAGTTCCTGCACCGCGCGCGCTTCCAGCTTGGGCGTCCACATCGTCTGGCCGTGGCCGAGCGGGATTTCCATGTCCACGAAGGCGAGCGCGCGGTGCGCCTCGGGCACGAAATCCTCGCGGCGCAGCCTGAACAACAGGTCGAGCACCTGCTGGTTCAGCACGTCCCAGGGCCTAATCTGCTGTTCCACCATGTTGTAGCGCGCCTGCTCGATATCCATGCCCAGCCCCGGTCGTTAAATTTGGCCCCTAGAAAATCAATGAGTTACAAGGGGCGTTGCCTTGCAATTATTCCACAATTCGGCTAACTTGGCCGCTCGCCAGGGGTCTCCCGACAGGGAGTGAGACATACCCTTCGAACCTGATGCGGTTGAGACCGCCGTAGGGAGGGCGGGCCGGGCATCGGATGTCCGGTTCGGGCCTCCCGCCATCCCGGAGAACCCGAATGAACGCCCCCCACAAGCCCGCCCAATTCACTGCCGCCGACGCCCACGTCGACGCCGCCGCCATCCAGCCGCTGCCCAATTCCCGCAAGATTTACGTCGAAGGCAGCACGCCCGACATCCGCGTGCCGATGCGCGAAATCGCCCAGGCCGACACCCCCACCGGATTCGGCGGCGAAAAGAACCCGCCGATTTACGTTTACGACACCTCCGGCCCGTACACCGACCCGGCAGCGAAGATCGACATCCGCCAGGGCCTGCCCGCATTGCGCACGCGCTGGATCGAGGCGCGCGGGGATACCGAGGTGCTGGCCGATCTGAGTTCCGAGTACGGCCGCCGGCAGGCGGCGAACCCTGAACTGGCGACGATGCGTTTCCCCGGTCTGCACCGTCATCCGCGTCGCGCCAAAGCCGGCATGAACGTGACGCAGATGCACTACGCGCGCCGCGGCATCATCACGCCCGAGATGGAATTCATCGCCATCCGTGAAAACAACAACCGGCAGGCGTATCTGGAATCGCTGCGCGCCAGTGGCCCGCAAGGCGAGAAACTTGCGGCGCTCATGGGCCGCCAGCATCCCGGCCAGAACTTCGGCGCCAGCCTGCAAAACGAGATCACGCCGGAATTCGTGCGCAGCGAAGTCGCGCGCGGCCGCGCCATCATCCCCAACAACATCAACCACCCGGAATCCGAGCCGATGATCATCGGCCGCAATTTCCTGGTGAAGATCAACGCCAACATCGGCAACTCCGCGCTCGGCTCCAGCATCCAGGAAGAAGTCGAGAAGATGACCTGGGCGATCCGCTGGGGCGGCGACACCGTGATGGATCTCTCGACCGGCAAGAACATCCACGAAACGCGCGAGTGGATCATTCGCAACTCGCCGGTTCCCATCGGCACCGTGCCGATTTATCAGGCGCTGGAAAAGGTCGACGGCAAGGCGGAAGAACTCACCTGGGAGATGTTCCGCGACACGCTGATCGAGCAGGCCGAGCAGGGCGTCGACTACTTCACCATCCACGCCGGCGTGCTGCTGCGCTACGTGCCGATGACCGCCAACCGCATGACCGGCATCGTCTCGCGCGGCGGTTCGATCATGGCCAAGTGGTGTCTCGCGCACCACAAGGAGAGCTTCCTCTACACCCACTTCGAGGAAATCTGCGAAATCATGAAGGCCTACGACGTGGCGTTCAGCCTCGGCGACGGCCTGCGACCCGGCTCGATTTACGACGCCAACGACGAAGCGCAGTTGAGCGAACTGAAGACGCTCGGCGAACTCACCCAGGTGGCGTGGAAACACGACGTGCAGGTGATGATCGAAGGCCCCGGCCACGTGCCGATGCATCTGATCAAGGAGAACATGGACATCCAGCTCGAAGCCTGCTCGGAAGCGCCGTTCTACACCCTGGGCCCGCTCACCACCGACATCGCGCCGGGCTACGACCACATCACCAGCGGCATCGGCGCCGCGATGATCGGCTGGTACGGCACGGCGATGCTGTGCTACGTCACGCCGAAAGAGCATTTGGGTCTTCCGGACAAGGACGACGTCAAGGAAGGCATCATCACCTACAAACTTGCCGCCCACGCAGCGGACTTGGCGAAAGGCCACCCCGGCGCGCAGATTCGCGACAACGCGCTCTCCAAGGCGCGCTTCGAATTCCGCTGGGAAGACCAGTTCAACCTCGGCCTCGATCCCGACAAGGCGAAGTCCTTCCACGACGAAACCCTGCCCAAGGAATCGGCCAAGGTCGCGCACTTCTGCTCGATGTGCGGCCCGCACTTCTGCTCGATGAAAATCACCCAGGACGTGCGCGAGTTTGCGGCGAAGGAAGGCCTCAACGAAACCGAAGCCCTGCAAAAGGGCATGGAAGTGAAAGCCGTCGAATTCGTGAAGCAGGGCGCCGAGGTGTACCGCAAGGTCTGAGCCGCGCGGAACGGCCGGCCAGATGCGCTTCGACCTCGTTCGCTGGATGGGCTGGCTGGCCGCCGCGCTGGCCTGCCTCGGGATGTCGCTGGCGTTTTCGGCGCCGCTGTCCACGGCGGTCGAGCATGCGTCGGCGATCGGGCGCGACACCGCCTGGCTGCAGGAGTCGGGCGGCCGGCTCGAATGGCCGGAGGCGCTTGCCGCCGCGCGTGCGGGACGCTTCGTGCCGGGCGCGCGCCCGGTGCTCAATTTCGGCATCGGGGCGCCACCGGCATGGATTTACTTTGCGGTCGACAATCCGGGTTTGGCGCCGGTACGGCGGCGGCTGTCGATCGAGACCGCCTGGCTCGACCGCATCGAGATCTACGTCGTGCAGCAGGGTCGGCTGGTCGCGCGCCAGCATGCCGGCGACCGCCTGCCGTACGCGCAGCGCGCCGTCGCCAGCCGCTACTTCGTGTTCGACGAAACCTTCGCCCCGGGCACCAGCGAGGTGCTGGTCCGCGTCGAGACGCCCGATCCCATGGTCGTCCCCATCCATCTCGAAAGCCCGGAGGCAATGGCCATCCGGCAGTCGCAGCAGGAACTGAGCTACGGCGTCGTCTACGGTTTCCTGCTCGCGCTGATGGCATACAACGCCCTGCTCTACGCCAGCCTGCGCGGCACGCGCTATATCTCCTACGCGCTCTACCTGGCGATGTTCGCCCTCATGAACATCGCCTACACCGGCCATGGCTATGCCTGGCTGTGGCCCGAATCGACTGCCTGGCAGCAATGGTCCAACCCCGTCCTGATCTACCTTTACGGCGCCAGCGGCCTGGTGTTCGCCATTCGCTTCCTCGATCTGGGCGTGTACTTTCCGCGCGTGCGCAGGCTGGTGCTCGCCTACAGTGCCGGCTCCGGCGCCCTCTTGGCCGCCGCGATCGCGGTCGGCAGCCAGCAGGGCGCGCTGCTGGTGTCGTTCAGCTTCATCTTCCTGTTCACCGGCATCATGCTGGCGATCGGCGTGCTTGCCGTGCGCGCCGGACAGAAGCCCGCGCGCTATTTCCTCATCGCCGCACTCGCGGCCATGGCGGGTGCCGCGCTGACGACGCTGACGACCTGGGGCTTCATTCCCTACAAGGCCTGGAGCTTCCGCGCAGTCGAGGTCGGCATGCTGTTCGACGCCACGCTCCTGGCGCTGGCGCTCGCCTACCAGTTCCGGGTCGGGCAGGAACAGCGGCTGCGCGCCGAGCAGCTGGCACAGCTCGACCCCCTGACCGGGCTCAACAACCGGCGCGCCTTCTACGATCTCACCCGGTCGCTGTGGAGCAACGCCGTCCGCTACGGGCACCCCGTGTCGGTGATGCTGTTCGACCTCGACCACTTCAAGGCGATCAACGACGCCCACGGCCACGCCCAGGGCGACGCGGTGCTGAAGGCGGTGTCCGCGGCGCTGCGGCAGTCGGTGCGGCAGGGCGACGTGCTCGCCCGCTGGGGCGGCGAAGAGTTCATCGTGCTCCTGCCCGAAACCGGCCAGCGCGAGGCGCAGGCGCTCGCCGAACGCCTGCGCGCGGCGATCGCCGCGGCCCGG
>JAIWOS010000077.1 GCA_020217265.1 Thiobacillus sp.
GGGGCTGGCCGCGCCGACGCTCTCCTTTCACATCGCCCAGCTCGCCCGCTCCGGCCTGGTCTCCGCGCGGCAGGAAGGTCGCTACATCTATTACGCGGCCGACTTTGCGGCGATGGACGATTTGATCGCCTATCTGACCGAAAATTGCTGCCACGGTGCTATGGCCTGTCTGCCGAAAACCGTCGCGGCATCAACCACGGCCAAACGCCGTGCCAAGAAGGCCGCCTAAGGAGTTTTCGATGCCTTTCAACGTTCTCGTTCTCTGTACCGGCAACTCGGCCCGCTCGATCCTCGGCGAGATGTTGTTCAACCACCTCGGCCAAGGCCGTGTGAAAGCCTATTCCGCGGGCAGCAAGCCGACGGGACAAGTCAATCCCGTCGCGCTCGAAACGCTAAAGAAGCACGGCGTCCCCAGCGTGGGCGCGCGCAGCAAGTCGTGGGACGAGTTCGCCGCGCCGGGGGCGCCAACGATCGACTTCATCTTCACCGTCTGCGACAACGCCGCCAACGAAGCTTGTCCGGTCTGGCCGGGCCATCCGACCACTGCGCATTGGGGCATCCCCGACCCTGCGCATGTCGAGCCGCTCGCAGCGCGCCGCGAGGCCTTCGAGCAGGCCTACCAGTCGCTCAGGAAACGCATCGAGGCCTTTCTCGCCTTGCCGCTGGAAAGCATGACGCCAGATGCGATCGTCGCCGCCGCCCGTCGCATCCACGAGGACGAGTAAGCATGTCGGCCCAATGCGAAGTCACCACCAGGCGTGCCGCCGGCGCGCCGCTGTCGACCTTCGAGCGCTACCTGACGGTCTGGGTGTTCCTCTGCATCCTCATTGGCATCGCGCTCGGCCAGCTGCTGCCTGCGCCCTTCCAGGCGCTCGGCCGCATGGAGATCGCGCAGGTCAACATTCCGGTCGGCCTGTTGATCTGGGTGATGATCATCCCGATGCTGGTCAAGGTCGATTTCGGCGCGCTGCATGAAGTTAAGGCACATGTCAAAGGCATCGGCGTGACGCTGTTCGTCAACTGGCTGGTCAAGCCGTTCTCGATGGCCTTCCTCGGCTGGCTGTTCGTGCGCCATCTGTTCGCACCGCTCTTGCCCGCCGATCAGCTCGATGGCTACGTCGCCGGCCTGATCCTGCTCGCCGCCGCGCCGTGCACGGCGATGGTGTTCGTCTGGAGCCGTCTCTCCAATGGCGATCCACTGTTCACGCTTTCGCAGGTGGCCGTAAACGACACGATCATGGTGTTCGCCTTCGCGCCGATCGTCGGCCTGCTGCTCGGCATCTCGGCGATCACCGTGCCCTGGGACACGCTGCTCACTTCGGTCGTGCTCTACATCGTCATCCCGCTGGCGCTCGCGCAGGCCTGGCGCAAGCGGCTGCTGAAAAAAGGCCAGGCGCATTTCGACGCGGTGATGGCGAGAATCGGCCCGTGGTCGATCGCGGCGCTCTTGGCCACGCTGGTGCTGCTGTTTGCCTTCCAGGGCCAGGCGATCATCGAGCAGCCGCTCGTCATCCTGCTGCTGGCGATCCCGATCCTGATCCAGGTAATCTTCAACTCGGCGCTCGCCTACTGGCTCAACCGCGTCGTGGGCGAAAAGCACAGCGTCGCCTGCCCCTCGGCGCTGATCGGCGCCTCGAACTTCTTTGAACTCGCGGTGGCCGCGGCGATCTCGCTGTTCGGCTTCGAATCCGGCGCGGCGCTCGCCACCGTGGTCGGCGTGCTGATCGAGGTGCCGGTGATGCTACTGGTCGTCAAGCTCGTCAATGCGACGCAGCCCTGGTATGAGAGGCATGCCGCATGAAGTGCATCGTCGCTGCCTGGGAAAGGCACGAGACGGAACTGCGCCGTTTCCTGCGCCATCGCAGCGGCGACGATGCCAGCGCGGAGGATCTGCTGCAGGAAGTCTTCCTGCGCGCCTTGCGTCAGAAAAATGGCCTGTGCGGCATCGACGACCCGCGCGCCTGGCTGTTCCAGACGGCGCGCCATCTGCTGATCGACCGGCTGCGGCTCACCAAGGAGCAGGTGGAACTGCCGGACGATCTGGTCGACGAAAGCGGCGAGGAGCCGCCGCCGGTCGACAGTCTGGCGCAGTGCCTGCCGCGCGTGCTCTCCGAGCTTTCGCCGCAGGATCGCGAGGCGATCACCCTGTGCGACCTCGAGGGCATCACCCAGCAGGAATACGCCAGTCGCCTCGGCCTGTCCCTGCCAGCCGCCAAGTCGCGGGTGCAACGCGCCCGCGCCCGCCTCAAGGCGCGCATCAGCGCAGCCTGCCAGGTGAGCTTCGATGACCAGGGCAGGGTGGAAGGCTTCGTTCCGCGTCCGCCCGAGCCGCGCTGAGTGCCGTCTCACCAGCGCCGACTTTCATGGCCCATTCTCACGACCACACCCACCACCATCATGGCAGCGCGGAGGCACCCGACCAGCGGCGCCGCCTGCTGGCTGCACTGCTGCTCACCTGGGGCTATGCGCTGATCGAGGCGCTGGCCGGCTGGCGGGGCGGCTCGCTCGCCTTGCTGGCCGATGCCGGCCACATGATCACCGACGGCGCAGCGCTGGGACTTGCCCTGCTGGCGGCCTGGCTGGCGACGCGACCGGCCTCTCACCGGCATTCCTATGGCTTCGGGCGCGCCGAGCTCATCGCCGCACTGATCAATGCGCTGGCGATGCTCGCCGTCGTCGCCGGCATCGCCGTCGAAGCCTGGGAGCGTTTCAATGCGCCGCGGGCGGTCGATGGGCCGCTGGTCAGCGCGGTGGCGCTGGTGGGGCTGGGCGTCAACCTGCTGGTGGCCTGGATGCTCTCGCACGGCCAGGACAATCTCAACGTGCGCGGCGCTTTTCTCCACGTGCTGGGCGACGTGGCGGGCTCGGTGGCGGCGATCGTCGCCGGCCTCGTGATCTGGGCCAGCGGCTGGACGCCGATCGATCCGCTGCTATCCATCCTGATCGGCGGCCTGGTGCTGGCGGCCAGCCTGCGCCTGTTGCGGGATGCGCTGCATGGGCTGATGGACGGCGTGCCTTTCTCCATCGACTTGGCGCAACTGGGCCGCGAACTCGCCGCCGTGCCGGGGGTGATCGAGGTGCATGACCTGCATGTCTGGGCGCTGTCCGGCCAACGCTTGGCGCTCACTGCCCATGTGCGGGTGAAGGACATGGCGGCCTGGCCGGCCATCCTGGACGCTTTGCAGCACGAAGCCGAAGAACATGGTATCGGTCACACCACGTTCCAGCCGGAAACGGTTTCATGGGCGCCGCTGGTGCGGCATTGAGCGGCATCCTTTTCGCGCCTCGTTCGTCTACGGGATCGGATAACCCTCACGGAGTCAAACCATGAAAAACATCAAAGTGCTCGGCACGGGCTGCGCCAACTGCAAGACCACCCTGAAGCTCATCGAGGAAGCCGCTGCCGCCAAGGGTATCGCCGTGCAGCTGGAAAAGGTCGAAGACCTCAAGGACATCATGAGCTATGGCGTGATGAGCACGCCAGGGGTCGTCATCGACGGCAAGGTGGTGCACGCCGGCGGCATCCCGAGCTGCGAGAAGATCGACGGCTGGCTGGCGCAATGAGCGCACTCGTCTTGCAACTGAAGCGCTGGACCGACCGCCAGCCCTTTGCGTTTTTGCTGGTCGCCGGTGCGCTGTGGTGGGCGCTCTACCAGACGCTGAATCCGTTTTCGGAAGCCGTGGTCGAGCTGCTGCCGGTCGAGCGTGACAGCCATCTGGGCGGCGCGCTGCAGTTTTTCTTCTACGACACGCCGAAGGTGCTGATGCTGCTCGTCGGCATCGTCTTCGTGATGGGCATCGTGCACACCTTCGTCTCTCCCGAGCGCACGCGCGCGCTGCTCTCGGGCCGGCGTCTGGGCCTCGGCAACGCGATGGCGGCCACATTGGGCATCGTCACGCCGTTTTGCTCCTGCTCGGCGGTGCCGCTGTTCATCGGTTTCCTGCAGGCCGGCGTGCCGCTCGGCGTCACCTTCTCGTTCCTGATCTCCGCGCCGATGGTCAATGAAGTGGCGCTGGCGCTGCTGTTTGGCATGTTCGGCTGGAAAGTGGCGGCGCTCTACCTCGGGCTGGGGCTGATCATCGCCATCGTCGCGGGGCTCACAATCGGCAAGCTGGGCATGGAGCATCACCTCGAGGACTGGGTGCGGGCGATGCAGAACACCCAGCAAGGCGCCTCTTTCGAGGGCAGCGCGATGCCCTGGGGCGAACGTATCGACCATGGCTTTCATCACGTGCGTGAGATCGTTGGCAAGGTCTGGCCCTACATCCTCGCCGGCATTGCGCTCGGCGCCGGCATCCACGGCTACGTGCCCGAGGACTTCATGGCCTCGATCATGGGCAAGGATGCACCCTGGTGGTCGGTGCCGGCTGCCGTGGCCATCGGCGTGCCGATGTATGCCAACGCCGCCGGCATCATTCCCGTCGTCGAGGCGCTGATGGGCAAAGGCGCGGCGCTCGGCACGGTGCTGGCGTTCATGATGAGCGTGATCGCGCTCTCCGCCCCGGAGATGATCATCCTGCGCAAGGTCCTGAAGCCGCGGCTGATCGCCACCTTCGTGAGCGTCGTCGCGGCGGGCATCCTGCTGGTGGGCTACGTCTTCAACGCAGTGTTGTGAGATCGCGCGACACGCTGTCGGCCCTAGGCCGCCAACGTGTCGGGTTGTTCGGCCCGTAGGGGCATCTCCCCCGAGGCGTAGATATTCAGGTACTTGAGGCAGATCACGCGCAGGCAGGACGCCAGGTTCTTGTCGTTGGCCACCAGGCAGCCGTCGAGCACCCGCTCGATCAGGCGCGGCACGGTCAGTTGGCAATCCTGCGCCATCGCTTCCAGCACGTTCCAGAAGGCTCGCTCGAGCGCCACGGTGGTGCTGTGGCCGTGTAGCCGGAAGCCGCGCTTCTCGGGTATGAACTCGTTGATCTGCGATGTCGTGCAGGAATTGAACATGTGGTCGAGAAAGTCGCGCGGCTCGCAGTAGATGTTCATCGTCTCTCCTCTTCCGGCTTTCGCCGGTTTGTTGTTGGCAATAGATACTACCTCAGGCAATGGCTCATGCCGTAAGTTGCGGGCCACGACAACGAAATGAGGAGACACCATGGAGTTTTTCAAGAAGACGCTCGACCCGATCATCGCGCTCTCGGCGATCGCGGTGCTCGACATCTTCATGTTCCTGATCATGGGCGCCTGGACGGTCGGCGGCGGCGAGACGATGATGACGGGGCTGATCGCCAAGGCGGCGATCGGCGATGAGCTGGAGCGCCTGCCGTTCTGGAACATCGTCTTCCCCGTGCATGGGGACTACTGGAAGATCTACATCAGCCTCGGCATGCTGTTTGGCGCCTTCGTCGGCGCGGTGCTGTCGAAGGAGTTCTATTGGCGGGTGCCGCGACATCTGTCCGAATGGGTGCTGATCACGCTCGGCGGCCTCTTGATGGGCTTCGGCATTCGTCTCGCCTATATCTGCAACGTCTCCACCTTCTTCGGCCTGATGCCGGAAATGAACATGGGCGGGTATCTCGCCATGTCCGGCATCCTCGCCGGCGCCTGGGTAGGTTCGTTGATCTACAAGAAACTGCTGGAGGCCGAATGATGTCCCCGGTCGCCGAATGTTTCGTCGCTTTCCTGTTCGGTTCCGTGGCCGGCCTCTTGATGCAGCGCTCGCGCTTTTGCAACACCGCCGCGCTGCGCGACGCGATCATGTTCAAGACTTACCGCAACACCAAGGCGATGCTGGCGGCGATGATGATCCTGACGCTGGGCTTCACCGGCTTCATGTCGCTGGGCGCCGGACATCCGCTGCAATTCGATGTCGGCCTCAATACCTTCGCCGGCCTGTTCCTGTTTGGCATCGGCATGGTGTTCGCCGGTGCCTGCACGGTGTCGACCTGGGTCAAGACCGGTGAAGGCAACCTCGGCGCGCTATGGGCGCTGATCTTCACCTTCGTCGGCATGTTCCTGTTCTCGCTCGTCTGGTCGGCGAGCTGGTGGCCGCCGGCGCCGCAGACCATGACCGGGCAGATCAACGCGCCGGCGCTGCAGCTCGGCTTCGCCAACGCCCAGACCCTGCAGCAGAAATTCGGCGTGCCGGCGATCGTCTTCGGTCTGGTGCAGTTCGCGGTGCTGTTCGGGCTTTATCGCGCCATCCTGAAACGCGAGCGCGCCCATCATGCCGAGCATGTGAAACATCAACAAGAACACGCCAAGGGGAAACCCGTCGAGACGGCGGTTCAAAATGCCTGAGGAGGAGCGAGATGGGATTGTTCGGATCGAAAACGAAGACTGCAGAGACTGCCGGCGGCGGCACGGTCAAGCTGTCGGATGGCAGCGAGGTCAGGATCGCGCGCCGCGTGGATTGCCTGGGCGTTTCCTGTCCGCGCCCGCAATTGATGACCAAGAAGGCCATCAATGAGATCGCCATCGGAGAAGTGATCGAAGTGCTCGCCGATAACCCGTCATCGGTCGAAGCGCTGCCGCCGATGTGCGACGAACTCGATGCCACGCATCTGGAAACCATCAAGGCGCCCAACTGCTGGCGTATCTATATTCGCCGGGATTGACGCCATGTGGCAACGCTACTTGTTGCGCCTGCTGGTCGCCTTGTCGGCCGTCATCAGCATCGGCGGCATTCTCTGGATGACTTTCGCTCCACCGCCCGGCATGAAGGCGACCCGTGAGGGCGTGCCTTATTTCACGCCGCCGGTGATCCATCCGGTGAGCGGCGAGGCGATCGCGGTGGAAACCCTGGTGCGCCACTACAAGGGAGGGAAGTGATGGATTGGCAAGTGGTCTGGCATGGCGGTTTGTTCTGTCTCGCCATGGGCATGATGTATCTCGCGTTTTTCAGTGACTCCCTGTGAGGAAGAGAAAATGCTCGATCGCACCGGCGTGATCTTCTGCTCCGTCAGCATCGCCATTGCGGCGATTGTCTGCATTGGCGGCTTCCGGCTGGCCGCGATGCCGAAGAACGCGATTGCGGCCGCCAAGGTCCCCGTTCCTCCCGAGACCCTTCCCGAACTGGATCTGGGCAGCTTCGGCAGGGTGAGCGTGCTCGAGCTGATGGGCTACTACATCGACAATCCGCCCGCCCCGGCCGCCACTGGCGCGGGGGCGCCGGCCGCCCCCAGACGTTTCGGTGGCTGCTGATGCTGCGCGCGCTGTTCGCTGCCTGGAGCATCGTCGCCTTGCCGGCGCTGGCGGCGGCCGATTTCGGCATGACGGCAAAAGTCGGCGCTGGCGATACGGCAATCGACGTGCGTCCACTCGAGCAATGCCGGGCCGCGTCGCTGCCCGGCGCGCGCTGCCTGCCGCCGTCGGAATTCCTCGGTCTGCGCGGCCAGTTGCCGAGCGAGCGCGACTTGCTCTGGCTGCTGGGCGCCGCCGGCCTCGATGGCAGCGAGCGCGTGGTCGTCGCCGGCGACAGCGATGGCGCACGCGAGTTCGTCGCCGGCCTGCTTTATCTCGCCGGCCAGCGTGAGGTGCGCGTGCTTGCAATGCCATTGACGCCGCTGGTCTCCGCCCGCAGCGATGCCGTGCCCGGGCAAGAGCGCGCACTGGTGCGTACGAAAGTGTTCGCTGCGCCGATGCGCGATGCACTCTGGATCGTCCACCCACGCGAAGCAAATGGCGGGCCGGTCATTCTTGCCACGGATGCCTATACGGCGATCCGCCGCTTCACGCGCCAGCTGCTCGACACCGGCCAGGCCATCCGCGTCGGCTGGGCGCTCGACGGGGAGAAACGATGAACATCCTGTTCCATGTCACGACCGCGAACAGCGGCACCTTGCTCAAATCGCTGGCGCTTGCCGCGCGACGGGCGAACGCCAGCTTCGCGGTTTTTTTCACCCATGAGGGTGTCAGCAACCTCGAAGATGCCGAACTGCTTGCCGCTCTTTCCGGCAGCCGGGCGGTGGTCTGCGAGGAATCGTGGCGTCGTTTCCGTCCCGGCTTCGATTGCCCGGTGGAACAGGGCAGCCAGACGACCAACAGCGCTTTGGTGGGCGAGGCGGAAAGGGTGGTGAGCCTGTGAGCGAGAAAAACATCCTCGTGCTGGCGCGCCGCGATCATGCCGAAGCGATGCGCGTGGCGGCGGGGCTGACGATCTTCGGCCACCGTGTCGGTCTCGTCTTCATGGACCGGCCCGTCGAGGAATCGGCGGAAAACGCCGCCAACGCCGAATTGCTGGAAATGTGCGACATCGTGCCGCAGACGACCGTCGCGACGATGGCCGACGAACTGAAGCTGCTCGATCCGACTGCACTCGCCGCGGTCATGGACGGTGCCGACCTCGTGCTCTCGCTGTGAGAACGACGCCATGAACATCCTGCAACTGAATACCGGTCTGTTTCCCGACGCGCAGACCGTGACTGCCGCCTTGCGGCTGATGGCTGCGACGCATCGCGTCGCGGTCGTCGATGTGACGCGCCGGGACATGAGAGAAAGCGATTGGGACGAGGTGATGGCAAGCATCCTCGCCGCCGATCGCGTCATCACGACGTAATCACCTGATGGAGGAGACGCCATGAAACAATTGATGAACCTCGGCCGCGCGCTCGGGATGGTCGCGGCCTTCCTTTTCAGCCTCGTGACCGCGGCCCTCGCCGCCGAACCGCTGGTCGACGTCGCCTGGCTGAAAGCCAATCTCGGCAAGCCGGACATCGTCATCGTCGACATCCAGCCCGCCAGCGATTTCCTGCGCGGCCACATTCCCGGTGCAGCCAATACCGACTTCGCCAAGTCGGGCTGGCGCGAGGATCGTGCCGACAAGGTGCCCGACATGCTGCCGGCGAAATTCGACAAACTTGCTGCCCACATCGGCAGCCTCGGCGTCGACAATTCCAGCCACGTGATCCTCGTCGCTCCCGGCAGCTCATACCTCGACATGGGCTGGGCGACACGCATCTACTGGACGTTCAAGACGCTCGGCCACGACAACGTGTCGATCCTCAATGGCGGCATGGCCGCTTGGACGAAAGACAAGGCGAACCCCCTGGAAACCGGCGCCGCAAAAGTCGCGGCCAAGACTTTCACCCCGCATCCACGCATGGACATGCTCGCCACCGTCGATGACGTCAAAGCCGCAATTGCCTCCAAGAAGGCAGTGCTCGTCGACAGCCGGCCGGAAGACCAGTTCTCGGGCATCAATCGTAACCCGAAGGCGTCCGAGAACGGCACGCTGCCCGGCGCGAAGAATCTGCCGACCGGCTGGTTCACCGAGAACGGCGGCGGGATGTTCCGCGACAAAGCAACGATCGAGAAGCTCTACAAGCATGCCGGCGTGTCTACCGCAGGCGAGCAGATCAATTTCTGCAACACCGGTCACCTGGCCTCGATCGGCTGGTTCGTCTCCAGCGAGCTTCTCGGCAACAAGAAGGCGAAGCTCTACGACGGTTCGATGACCGAATGGACGCTCACCAAAGCCGGCCCGGTAGAACAGCACGTCAAGCTGCAATAAGGCTTTTCCTGCTGTCGTGTCTCGCGAGTCTTCAGCTCGCGGGCGCGGCATGGGCCGACGAGGCGGCGGCCTGGCGTCTTGGTGCGGAATTGCTGATCCTCTCCGGCGACGCGCACCGTCTGGCCCATGACCGGCTGGGCCTGCAGGAACGCGCCGGGTTGCAGAGCCGGATTGCGGGAGGGCTTGCCTCCCTGCCGCTCGCCTTGCGCCGCGCCGGCGCCGATGCGCGGCCTGCCGGCCGACTGCGCGCCGCATTCGGACGCGGAGACTGGCAAGCCTTTGCCGCCGAGGCCGAACGGCTTGCCAAACGTTTCCCCTTTTCCCCCGCCTTTGCCGCGACTCAGGCGACGCCGGCGCGCATCGCCGCCGGCCGCCGCTTGCACGCAGAAACCTGCGCTGGCTGCCATGACGCCGATTGGGGTGACGTTCCGCTGCCAGCCCGAAACCTGAACCGCATGGCGGCGGCGATGCCACGCGCGGAATTCGCCGCGCGGCTTTGGCTCGGCGTGCGCGCGACGCGCGAGCTCGCCTATGCCAACCCTTTCGATGAC
>JAIWOS010000055.1 GCA_020217265.1 Thiobacillus sp.
TTCGAGCACGCGCATGACGAGCGCGCTGGCGTTGTCCTGCCCGCCGGCGGCGAGCGCCGCGTCGACCAGCGCCTGCGCGGCGTGCTGCGGCGCGTCGTAGAGTTGCAGCAGGCGATGCAGTTCGACCTGGCCGAGCGGCTCCCACACGCCGTCGCACACGATCAGGAAGGCGTCGCCCGGGTGCAGTTCGCCCTCGCCGAAATCGGGCAGGACGTGGGTGTCGAGCCCCAGCGCGCGTTTGAGCACGTGGCTCATGCCCGGCGTGTCCCAGACGTGGTCGGTGGTGAGAAGTTCGAGACTCTCGCCGCGCAGGCGATACAGCCGCGTGTCGCCGACGTGGGCGTAGTGGTAGCGTGCGCCGCGCACGACGAGGCAGGTGAGCGTGGTCGCCATGCCGCCGGGCTCGCTGCGCGACGCGACCTGCCCGGCGAGCCAGCGGTTGATCGCGGCGAGCACGGTGCCGAGCGCGCGGTTGGTTTCCCAGGTGTCGGGCGTGGCGTAGTAATCGGCGAAAAGGTTGCGGATCGCGGTTTCCGCAGCGACGCGCCCATGCGCGCCGCCGGAGACGCCGTCGGCCACTGCCGCGAGCATGCCCTTGGTCGCCGCCAGCTGCGCGTCGGCAGGTTCGACATAGCCGCCATAGTCCTCGTTGGCGGGACGCGGGCCGGCTACGCTGACGTAGCCGAATTGCAGGCGCAGGGGCATGAACGCGAGTGTACGCGCAGAACTACACTTTCGCGCCGGCGATCGCCGCCGCGCCCCAGGTGGTGCGCCAGCGCCGCTTGACGAGATTGAGCCCCAGGAGCGCGACGATGGCGAGCCCGGCAAAAATCAGCAGGCCGAGCTGGTAGTTGCCGGTGAGTCCCTTGATGTAACCGAGGCTCGCGGCGAGATAGAAACCGCCGACGCCGCCCGCCATGCCGACCATGCCCGTCATCACGCCGATTTCCTTGCGGAAGCGCTGCGGCACCAGCTGGAACACCGCGCCGTTGCCGAAGCCCAGCGTGGCCATGGTAAGCATGAACCCGGCGAGCGCCCAGCCGGCCGAAGGCGCGCCAAAGCTCACCACCACCAGCCAGAAGGCGGCTGCCGAATACACGACTAGCAGCGTGCGGATGCCGCCGATGCGGTCGGCCACAGCGCCGCCGAAGGGCCGCACCAGCGAGCCGGCGAACACGCACGCGGCGGTGAAGTAGCCCGCGTGCACCGGCGACAGTCCGTACTGGTCGTTGAAATAGATGGTGAGGGAAGACGCCAGGCCGACGAAGCCGCCGAAGGTGACGAAGTAGAAGAACATGAACCACCACGCATCGCGGTCGGAGAGCACGGCCAGGTACTGCGCGAGCGACTTGGGCGGCGGACAGTCGGGCGCGTCTTTCGCGAACAGCACATAGACGAGGAAGGCGACGCCCACCGGAATCAGGGCGATGCCGAACACGTTGCCCCAGCCGAACGCGACAGCGAGCCCCGGGGCGAACAGGGCCGCGAACACCGTTCCCGAGTTGCCCGCGCCGGCGATGCCGAGCGCGGTGCCCTGATGCTGCGGCGGATACCAGCGCGAGGCGAGCGGCAGCGCCACCGCGAACGACGCGCCGGCAAAGCCGAGCAAAAGGCCCATTACCAGCACCTCGCGGTAGCTGTGCAGCCCGCCGAGCCAGCCCCAGGCGAGTGCGCCGATCACGACAAGCTGTCCGATGAGGCCGGCGCGCTTCGGCTTGAGATGATCGACCAGCACGCCCATGACGATGCGCAGGATCGCGCCGGCCAGGACCGGGGTCGCCACCATCATGCCCTTCTGCGCGGGCGTGAGGCCGAGGTCGGCGGCGATCTGCACGCCCAGCGGACCCAGCATCACCCACACCATGAAGGCGATGTCGAAATACAGAAACGCAGACAAAAGCGTGGGCGTATGCCCGGACTTCCAGAAGTCCCGGTTCATGGTCGTGCTCCATCCGGTGCGGCGGGGGGCGCCGCGGGTTTGTGTTTTGCGTGGGCGTCAGGCGGCTTCGCGCGTCACGGCGGCCAGATCAAGCCAAACGCGGCCGTCCTCGATCCGGATCGGGAATTCGCGCGCGCAGCCCACGTCGGGCGCCACCGCGCAGCCGCCTTCGAGCTCGATGTTCCAGCCGTGCAGCGGGCAGGTCACTTTCCTGCCGTGGACGATGCCTTGCGATAGCGGCCCGCCCTTGTGCGGGCAGCGGTCTTCGAGCGCGAAGATTTCGTCCTCGGCGTTGCGGAACACGGCGATGGCGAGGCTTTCGTGGCGCACCACGCGTGCGCCGAGCCTGGGGATGTCGTTCACATCCAGAATGTCGATCCACTGGTTCATTTCGGTTTCCTTCATGCGACGACGGTTTCGAATTCGTGCTGGTGCTTGCCTTCCTTCGCGCGCTCGACCCAGGGGTCTTTTTCCACCGAAAGCGCAAAGAGCAGGCGTTCGTACAGGGCGCGGCGCCCTTCGGGGTCGTCGAGGATTTTCTTCTTCACGTAGTCGAGGCCGACGCGTTCGAGGTAGTGCACGGTGCGGTCGAGGTAGCGCGCCTCCTCGCGGTAGAGCTGCAGGAAGGCGCCGGAATATTCGAGCACTTCCTCGGCCGTCTTCACCTTGATGAGGAACTGCGCGACTTCTGTCTTGATGCCGCCGTTGCCGCCGATGTAGATCTCCCAGCCGGAGTCCACCCCGATCACGCCGACGTCCTTGATCGCCACTTCGGCGCAGTTCCTCGGGCAGCCGGAGACGGCGAGCTTGACCTTGTGCGGCGCCCACATCTTGAAGAACACCTTTTCCAGCTCGATGCCCATCTGCGTCGAGTCCTGCGTGCCGAAGCGGCACCATTCGGAGCCGACGCAGGTTTTCACCGTGCGCAGCGCCTTGCCGTAGGCGTGGCCGGATGGCATGTCGAGGTCCGCCCACACTTTGGGCAGGTCTTCCTTCTTCACGCCGAGGAGGTCGATGCGCTGGCCGCCGGTGACCTTCACCGTGGGGATGTTGTACTTCTCGGCGACGATGGCGATGCGCTTCAATTCGGCCGGCGTCGTCTGCCCGCCCCACATGCGCGGAATCACCGAGTAGGTGCCGTCCTTCTGGATGTTGGCGTGGGCGCGCTCGTTGATGAAGCGCGACTGCGGATCGTCCTCCGCCTCGCCCGGCCAGGTGGAGATGAGGTAGTAGTTGAGCGCGGGGCGACAGCTGGCGCAGCCGTTGGGCGTGCGCCATTCCATCGCCTGCATCACCTGCGGGATCGACAGGAATTTCCGCTCGCGGATCGCCGCGCGCACTTCCTCGTGGGTGTGGTCGGTGCAGCCGCACACGCTCTTTTTCTTCGGCGCGGCCGAATAGTCGCCGCCCGCCGTCACCGCGAGAATCTGCTCGACGAGCCCCGTGCACGAACCGCACGACGACGACGCCTTGGTGTGCTTCCTCACGTCTTCCAGCGTGAACAGGCCCTTCTCGCGGATCGCCTTGACGATGTCGCCCTTGCACACGCCGTTGCAGCCGCAGACTTCCATGTCGTCGGTCATCGCGGCGGCCTTGTTGATGCCCTGGTGGCCGAGGTTGCCGCAGTGGTCCTGGCCGAACATGAGGTGGTCCCGGAGTTCGGTGATGTCCTTGCCATCGCGCAGCAGCGAGAAGTACCACGCGCCGTCGACGGTGTCGCCGTACATCACGCCGCCGACGAGCTTGTTGTCCTTGATGACGAGCTTCTTGTACACGCCGCCCAGCGGGTCGGAATAGAGGATGGATTCGGTACCCTCCCCCCCCATGAAGTCGCCGGCGGAAAAGAGGTCGATGCCGGTGACCTTGAGCTTGGTCGAGGTGACCGAGCCTTCGTAGCGCGCGATGCCGTAATGCGCCAGATGGTTCGCGCACACCTTGGCCTGCTCGAACAGCGGCGCAACCAGCCCGTAGGCCACGCCGCGGTGCGCAGCGCACTCGCCGATCGAGTAGATGCGCGGATCGGTCACGGTCTGCAGGGTGTCGGTGACGACGATGCCGCGGTTGCAATGGATCCCCGCCGATTCTGCGAGTTCGCTGTTGGGGCGGATGCCGACCGCCATCACCACCAGATCGGCCGGCACTTCGCTGCCGTCCTTGAACCTGATCGACGCGACACGGCCATCGGCGCCGGCAACGAGTTCGGCGGTCTGCTTCTGCAGCAGGAACTTCATGCCCTTTTCTTCCAGCGATTTCTGCAGCAGGCGCGCGGCGGGCTCGTCGAGCTGGCGCTCCATCAGCCACGGTGCGATGTGCACGACGCTCACGCCCATGCCGCGCTTCATCAGACCGTTGGCGGCCTCCAGCCCCAGCAAGCCCCCGCCGATGACGACGGCGTGCCTGTACGTGCTGGCAGCACGGATCATCGCGTCCACATCGGCAATGTCGCGAAAGCTGATTACGCCCGGCAGGTCCTTGCCCGGCACCGGCAGGATGAAGGGATTGGAGCCGGTGGCGATGAGGAGGCGGTCGTAGGCCGCCTCGGTGCCGTCGTCGGCGATCACCAGGCGCTTCACGCGGTCGATCTTCACGATCTTCTTGCCCATGTGGAGCGTGATTCCGTTGTCCGCGTACCAGTCGAGCGGATTGAGGATGATGTCGTCGACCGTCTGCTCGCCGGCCAGCACCGGCGACAGGAGGATGCGATTGTAGTTGGGGTGGGGCTCGGCGCCGAACACGGTGATGTCGTAGAGCTCGGGGGCGAGCTTCAGCAATTCCTCCAGTGTGCGCACCCCGGCCATGCCGTTGCCCACCATCACCAGTTTCAACTTGGGACCGCGTCCCATGGGCGTACTCATATCCATCTCATCACTCCAAACGAAAGACCCCGGGCGATTACCGAAATACGCCGTTGCATCCGGTTTCCCTGCTGCCGCGCGTGCGGCCTGTCAAACTTTGAGCAAGGGCTGTGCCACGCGCCCCGCCCCCTGAGAAAGCCTTGAAATGACTGGAGATTGCGCGTCCGGCCCGGCGTGCCACTCCGCCGCAGCGCACCATCGCGGTGCCCGGCCGTCTCGCGCGCACCATCATGCAGCCACCCGTCCAAAGCCCTTGATTGCCGTGATCGCGCGTGCCTGGTTGAGATCGTCGGTATACCCGGCCGCGTACAGGCAGACCGCGAGCTGGTTGCGAATCGGCAGGGGCAACGGCATGGCGTCGCGCAGGGCCTCGCCGATCCAGGCACCGGTTGCGCGCGCATCGGTCGCGGGCAGCGCCGCGTCGGCCACCCCCGTTTGCTGCGCTTCGTACACCTGCAACGATCGCCCATCGCGGATCAGCCACATGTCGGGGCGCTGCAATGGATCGGCGAAGGCCTCACCCTCGCAGCCGTGCAGCAGCAGCGCCTGCCCGCCGAGCGCTTCGAGAATTTCGCGCATGGCGGCAAGCTCCGTTTCCCGTGCGACAGGCGCAACGCGCATCGAAGACGGGCCGAACACGTCGACCAGCGCGGCCAGGCGCGTCACCCAGCCGTCCAGCCCCAGGCGGGAACGCAGCGCCAGCAGCGCGGCCAGGCCGGGATTGAGCAGAGCCACCGGCGCGAAGGCGATGCCCCCCTCGCCTAGCGCGGCGTTCACCTGAGCCACCGTCGCCGAAGGCAGGATGCCGAGTTCGCGCAGCACATAGGCCGCCGCCGTGCCGCCGCCGCCCTCGAGCACGCCGTGGATCAGCACCGGTACGCCGAAGCTCCTCAGCAACAGCGCGAGCAGCGGCGTGAGGTGGGGATGCGCGCGCACGCCGTGGTAGCTCGGCAGCACCACGGTTCGGTAAGTGCCTGATGGCGCTACAAACTCCGGCACGCGCTCGGCCAGCGCCGCATGCAGCCCCAGCCAGCCGTCCAGCCCTGGATCGTGCTGGTTCAGGGCCACCAGAAAGGCTGCCGTTTCAAGTTCCGGCACGCCGCCGTCGAACAGCGCCGCACCCAGATTGCGCGCCTCGACGTAATCCAGGCCTTCTCCGGCTTCGATCTGGCGGATGAGAGTGGCGTAGCTCATGGCAGCATCACGATCGGCCGGAAAGAAAGTGCGCTATCCGCGAAGGTTTTGTTCTCCATCACGCGGCCACCCGCTTGCTCGCGATCAGCCGCTTCAGCTCCGGCACGCAGGAGCCGCACTCGGTGCCGCACTTGAGCGTTTCCTGCAAGGCGCCGAGGTCGGCGCCGGCCGCGATCGCCGCGACGATGTCCGGCTCGGCGACGTTCAGACAATTGCACACGATGCGGCCGCGCCCCGCGCCGGCCGCCGGCGGGCGCGCCACA
>JAIWOS010000056.1 GCA_020217265.1 Thiobacillus sp.
AAGGCGATCCAGCTGCACCCGCTGGTGTGCGCGGCGTTCAACGCCGACTTCGATGGCGACCAGATGGCCGTCCACGTGCCGCTGTCGCTGGAGGCGCAGGCCGAGGCCCGCACGCTCATGCTGGCGTCGAACAATGTGCTCTCCCCGGCCAACGGCGAGCCGATCATCGTGCCGTCGCAGGACATCGTGCTCGGCCTCTATTACATGACGCGCGAGAAGATCAACGCTAAAGGCGAAGGCATGATGTTCGCCGACGTCACCGAAGCGCGCCGCGCCTACGATAACCGCGAGGCTGACTTGCATGCGCGTGTGACCGTGCGCATCAAGGAGGTGACGCTCGACGAAAACAAGAACCGCGTCGAGACGATCAAGCGCGTAGAAACCACGCTGGGCCGCGCGCTGCTGTCCGAAATCCTGCCACCGGGGCTGTCGTTCAGCCACGTCGACAAGGCGCTGAAGAAGAAGGAGATCTCCAAGCTCATCAACGCCAGCTTCCGCCGTTGCGGCCTGCGCGAAACGGTGATCTTCGCCGACAAGCTGATGTATACCGGCTTCACCTTCGCGACCCGCGCCGGCATGTCGATCGCCATCAAGGATATGCTGATCCCGAGCGAGAAGGGTCAGATCCTCGACGCCGCAGAAGCCGAGGTGAAAGAGATCGAATCGCAATACACCTCGGGTCTGGTGACCCAGGGCGAACGCTACAACAAGGTGGTCGACATCTGGGGCCGCGCCGGCGACGCCGTCGCCAAGGCCATGATGGGCCAGCTCGGTGGCGAGAAAGTCGTCGACCGCAGCGGAAAGGAAGTGACGCAGGAATCGTTCAACGCGATCTACATGATGGCCGACTCAGGGGCCCGCGGCTCCGCGGCGCAGATTCGTCAGCTCGCCGGCATGCGCGGCCTGATGGCGAAGCCGGATGGCTCGATCATCGAGACGCCGATCACGGCGAACTTCCGCGAGGGGCTCAACATGCTCCAGTACTTCATCTCCACCCACGGCGCGCGCAAGGGCCTGGCCGACACCGCCCTGAAAACCGCGAACTCGGGTTACCTCACTCGCCGTCTTGTCGATGTGACGCAGGACCTGGTCGTGGTCGAGGACGATTGCGGCACCAAGAACGGCCTTGCCGTGAAGGCGCTGGTGGAAGGCGGCGAAGTCGTCGAACCCCTGCGCGAGCGTATTCTGGGGCGTGTCGCCGCGAGCGACATCATCAACCCGGAAACGCAGGAGACCGTGTTCGAAGCGGGCACCCTGCTGTCCGAAGATGTGGTCGACACGATCGAGGCGCTGGGCATCGACGAGGTCAGGGTGCGCACCCCGCTGACCTGTGAAACCCGCTATGGCCTGTGCGCCAAGTGCTACGGCCGCGACCTCGGGCGCGGCTACCTGGTCAATGTCGGCGAGGCGGTGGGCGTCATTGCCGCGCAGTCGATCGGCGAGCCGGGTACCCAGCTCACCATGCGCACCTTCCACATCGGTGGCGCTGCCTCGCGAGCCGCTGCGGCCAGCCAGCTCGAAGCCAAATCCAATGGCACGGTGCAATACACCGCGACGATGCGCTACGTGACCAATGCCCGCAAGGAACTGGTCGCGATTTCACGCAGCGGCGAGATCATCATCGCCGACGATGCCGGCCGCGAACGCGAGCGTCACAAGGTGCCGTACGGCGCAACCCTGATGGTGACAGACGGCGCCAAGATCAAGGCGGGCGCCGTGCTGGCCACCTGGGACCCGCACACCCGTCCGATCATCACCGAATACGCCGGCCGCGTGCGTTTCGAGAACGTCGAGGAAGGGGTCACCGTCGCCAAGCAGGTCGACGACGTCACCGGTCTGTCCACGCTGGTGGTCATCGACCCCAAGCGCAAGGGCACCAGCGCCAAGGGCGTGCGTCCGCAGGTCAAGCTGCTGGACGAGGCCGGCAAGGAAATCAAGATCGCCGGCACCGACACCCTGGTCAACATCACCTTCCAGATCGGCGCCATCATCACCGTGAAGGATGGACAGGACGTCTCAGTGGGCGATGTGCTTGCGCGCATCCCGCAGGAATCGTCGAAAACGCGCGACATCACCGGCGGTCTGCCGCGCGTGGCCGAGCTCTTCGAAGCGCGCTCGCCCAAGGACGCCGGCGTGCTGGCCGAAGTCACCGGTACCGTGTCGTTCGGCAAGGACACCAAGGGCAAGCAGCGCCTGGTCATCACCGACCTCGACGGCGTGGCGCACGAGTACCTGATCACCAAGGAGAAACACGTCACCGCGCACGACGGCCAGATCGTCCAGAAGGGCGAAATGATCGTCGACGGACCGGTCGACCCGCACGACATCCTGCGTCTGCAGGGCGTCGAGGCGCTGGCGCGCTACATTACCGACGAGGTGCAGGACGTGTACCGCCTGCAGGGCGTGAAAATCAACGACAAGCACATCGAGGTCATCGTGCGTCAGATGCTGCGCCGCGTGGTTGTCGCCGATCCGGGTGATACCGGCCTCATCCCGGGCGAACAGATCGAACGTTCGGAAGTGCTCCAGATCAACGACGAGATGGTGGCCGCAGGCAAGGAACCCGCAACTTACGATCCGATCCTGCTCGGCATCACCAAGGCCTCGCTGTCGACCGACTCCTTCATTTCGGCGGCCTCGTTCCAGGAAACCACCCGTGTGCTGACCGAAGCCGCGATCATGGGCAAGAAGGACGAGCTGCGCGGCCTGAAGGAAAACGTCATCGTCGGCCGCCTGATTCCGGCGGGCAGCGGACTTGCCTACCACAATACCCGTCGCCGCCAGGCCGCCGGGGAGGATCTGGGGGCAGAACATCTGATCGAAGGCGGGGACGCGAATCCCACCGAAAATCAGGAAGTTGCTTGACACCGCGTGGAGGCTCCCCTAGAATCACGCGTCTTTTTCCGGCCCCAGCGAGGCCGGGAGCTGCAGAACCCGTAGCCCGGGACGGCGCCGCCAGAAAGGTGGGGGCGTCGTCCCGCTTGTTTTACAAACGATTACGCTCACTTATCGGAATTTTCTGACATGCCAACCATTAACCAGCTGATCCGCAAGCCGCGCCAGGCGCCGGTGGAAAAGAGCAAGGTTCCGGCCCTGAAGGCCTGCCCGCAACGTCGCGGCGTATGTACCCGTGTGTACACCACCACGCCCAAGAAGCCGAACTCGGCCCTGCGTAAGGTCTGCAAGGTCAAGCTCACCAGCGGATTCGAGGTGATCAGCTACATCGGTGGCGAGGGGCACAACCTGCAGGAGCACTCGGTGGTGCTGGTGCGCGGCGGTCGTGTGAAGGATTTGCCGGGTGTGCGTTATCACACCGTGCGCGGCAGCCTCGATACGGCTGGCGTGAAGGATCGCAAGCAGTCGCGCTCGAAGTATGGCGCGAAGCGTCCCAAGAAGGCCTGATTGGCTGGCAAGCCTGAGTGTTCGGTTAGCCTAAATTAATAGAGAGACTGGAAAATGCCCCGTCGTCGCGAAGTCCCCAAGCGTGAGATTCTGCCTGATCCGAAATTCGGCAATCAGGAAGTGTCCAAATTCATGAACGTCGTCATGTCCAGCGGCAAGAAGTCTGTCGCTGAGCGCATCGTGTACGGCGCGTTTGAGCAGATCACCAGCAAGTCCGGCAAGGACCCGTTGGAGGTCTTCAGCACCGCGCTGAATAACGCGCGCCCGCTGGTCGAGGTGAAGAGTCGTCGCGTCGGTGGCGCCAACTACCAAGTGCCGGTCGAAGTGCGTGCCAGTCGCCGCACCGCGCTGGCAATGCGCTGGCTGAAAGACGCGGCGCGCAAGCGTGGCGAAAAATCCATGGGCGCCCGCCTGGCGGGCGAGTTGCTGGATGCGGCCGAAGGTCGCGGCGGTGCGGTCAAAAAGCGCGAAGAAGTGCACCGCATGGCCGAGGCCAACAAGGCTTTCTCGCATTTCCGCTTCTAAACCCAACTACAAGCAGGTAATACAAAGTGGCACGCACGACTCCTATCGAACGCTACCGCAACATCGGCATTTCGGCGCATATCGACGCCGGCAAGACCACCACGACCGAGCGCATCCTGTTCTATACGGGTGTGTCGCACAAGATCGGCGAGGTGCATGATGGCGCGGCCACCATGGACTGGATGGAGCAGGAGCGCGAGCGTGGCATCACCATCACTTCTGCGGCCACGACCTGCTTCTGGAAAGGGATGGATGGTAAGTTCCCGGAGCATCGGATCAACATCATCGATACGCCGGGGCACGTTGACTTCACCATCGAGGTGGAGCGCTCGATGCGCGTGCTGGACGGGGCGTGCATGGTTTATTGTGCGGTCGGCGGCGTGCAGCCTCAGTCGGAAACGGTGTGGCGTCAGGCCAACAAATATGGCGTGCCGCGGATTGCCTTCGTCAACAAGATGGACCGCTCGGGGGCCGACTTCTTCAAGGTGTACGAGCAGATGAAGTCCCGTCTGAAAGCCAATCCGGTGCCGATCCAGGTGCCAATCGGCGCTGAAGACAGCTTCGAGGGCGTGGTCGACCTGGTCAAAATGCGTGCGATCTACTGGGACGATGCCAGCCAGGGCATGAAGTTCGAGTTGCGCGACATTCCTGCCAATCTTGTCGACACCTGCAGGAAGTGGCGTGAGGCCATGGTCGAGGCGGCTGCAGAGTCGTCTGAAGAAATGATGAACAAGTACCTCGAAGAGGGTGACCTCTCCGAGGCTGACATCATCGCGAGCCTGCGCGCGCGTACCATCGCCAGCGAAATTGTGCCGATGATGTGTGGCAGCGCCTTCAAGAACAAGGGGGTTCAGGCAATGCTCGACAAGGTGATCGAGCTGATGCCCGCGCCGACCGATATTCCTCCGGTCAAAGGCGAGCTTGAAAATGGCGAGGAAGGGCAGCGCCTGGCCTCCGATGACGAGAAATTCTCGGCGCTTGCGTTCAAGATCGCGACCGATCCCTATGTTGGTCAGCTGATTTTCTTCCGTGTCTATTCAGGGGTGGTCAATTCGGGCGACACGATCTACAACCCGGTGAAGGGTCGCAAGGAGCGTATCGGTCGCATCCTGCAGATGCACGCCAACCAGCGCGAGGAAATCAAGGAAGTGCGTGCCGGCGACATCGCCGCGGCGGTGGGTCTGAAGGATGTGACGACCGGCGACACACTGTGCGACGTTGGTGCGCCAATCACCCTGGAACGCATGGAGTTCCCCGAGCCCGTGATCCACGTGGCAGTCGAGCCCAAGACCAAGGCCGACCAGGAAAAGATGGGCATCGCCCTCGGCCGTCTGGCGCAGGAGGATCCCTCGTTCCGTGTGCGCACCGATGAGGAATCGGGCCAGACCATCATCTCCGGCATGGGGGAGCTGCACCTCGAGATCCTGGTGGATCGCATGAAGCGCGAATTTGGCGTCGAGGCCAACGTTGGCGCGCCGCAGGTGGCCTATCGCGAAGCCATTCGCAAGGCGGTCGAACAGGAAGGCAAGCATGCCAAGCAGTCGGGCGGCAAGGGGCAATACGGCCATGTGTGGATCAAGATGGAGCCGAATGAAGCGGGTAAGGGCTTCGAGTTCGTCGATGCCATCAAGGGCGGCACCGTCCCGCGCGAATTCATCCCGGCCGTGGAAAAGGGCCTGATCGAGTCGCTGAACAATGGCGTGCTTGCGGGCTTTCCGGTGGTCGATATCAAGATCACGCTGTTCGATGGTTCGTATCACGACGTCGACTCGTCCGAACTCGCATTCAAGCTCGCCGCCAACCTCGCATTCAGGGAAGGCATGCGCAAGGCCAACCCGGTGTTGCTGGAGCCGATGATGGCGGTCGAAGTCGAGACGCCGGAAGACTACATGGGCGACGTGATGGGTGATCTCAACCGTCGTCGCGGCATCATCCAGGGTATGGAAGATGTCGCGGGGGTGAAGTTGGTGAAGGCCGAGGTTCCGCTGGCCGAAATGTTTGGCTATTCGACCGATCTGCGCTCGATGTCGCAGGGGCGTGCAACCTATTCGATGGAATTCAAGCACTACGCTGAAGCGCCGAAAAACGTCGCCGAAGCCGTGATCGCCAAGAAATAAGCGGCCACCAGACAACATTTTGATTTGATAGGGTACAGATAATGGCTAAGGAAAAGTTCGAGCGGACCAAACCGCACGTAAACGTAGGCACGATTGGACACGTTGACCACGGCAAGACCACCTTGACCGCGG
>JAIWOS010000209.1 GCA_020217265.1 Thiobacillus sp.
CCACCTCGGTCAGCGCGGCGGCGCCGGCGCGCACCTCGACCGCGATCTTCGCTTCGGCCAGCCGCGCGCGCAGTGCGTCGGCCGCGGCGGCGTCGTTCATCACCGCCACCCGCGGGCGATGCACGCGGCACTGCTCGGCCATGCGCTCGACCTGGGTGGCGCCGGTGAGCGCAAAGATTTCGAAGCGATCCGGATGACGCGCCACCACGTCGAGCGTGTTCACGCCGATGGTGCCGGTGGCGCCGAGGACGGTGAGTACGCGCGGTGTCATGCGGACCGCTCCAGCCACAGCAGAATGCCCGCCGCCACGGGCAGGGTCGCGGTCAGCGCGTCGACGCGGTCGAGCACGCCGCCGTGGCCGGGCAGCAGGTCGCCGCTGTCCTTCAGACCCGCCAGGCGCTTGATCCAGGATTCGAACAGGTCGCCCAGCACCGACAGGTAGAGCAGACCGGCCACCACGGCTGCCAGCGAAAGCGCGGGCATGCCGGTCGCGGCGGAGAGCACCCCGGCATACACGGCGAGCGCAGCAAGCGCGCCCAGCACGCCCTCCCAGGTCTTGCCCGGGCTGATCGCCGGCGCGAGCTTGTGGCGGCCGAACAGGCGGCCAGCGGCGAAGGCCGCGGTGTCGGCGATCCAGGCGATGGCGAGCGTGCCGAGCAATACCCCAGGACCGCGCGCGTGCAGATAGGCCAGCGCAGCCCAGGTCGGCAGCAGCAGAACGACACCGACCGCGGCGCGCACGAGCGGGTGCCCGGCGCGCCAGCGGCCCAGCAACCACAGCGGCGCGACGAGCAGCCAGAAGCCGGCCGCCAGCACAAAGAGTCCGGTCTGGAAAGCGGGCCAGCCGCTTGCCAGCGCCGGCGGCAGGGCGAGCGCGACGGCCGCGAGCAACAGTGCATAGACACGCGCCAGTCGCAACGGAAACGCGGAGAGACGCGCCCATTCGTAGGCCGCCAGGCCGACGATGCCGGCGATCAGGATTTGCCACAGCCAGCCAGGCGCCCACACGACCGCGGGAACGAATACGGCCAGCAGGACGAGCGCGGTAAGCACGCGGCGGACGAGGGGCGTCATGCGTCGGGGCGTGCTTGCGGAAAAATCACGATGCCGACTGCACCTGTTCGCTGGTGCGGCCGAAGCGCCGCTCGCGGGTGCGGTAGGACGCGATCGCGGCGTCCAGCTGCCTGGCATCGAAGTCGGGCCACAGGGCATCGGTGAAATAAAGTTCGGTGTAGGCAAGCTGCCACAACAGGAAGTTGCTGATGCGCTGCTCGCCGCCGGTGCGGATGAAAAGATCGGGCTCAGGCTCCCCGGCCATCGACAGATGATTCGCCAGCGCCGCCTCGTCGATGTCGTCCACGCCCACGCCGCTGGCCAGCAGCTTCTTCACGGCCTGGACGACATCCCAGCGGCCGCCGTAATTGGCAGCCACGGTGAAGGTCAGCCGGGTGTTGTCGCGGGTCAGCGCCTCGGCATCGCGAATCAGCGCCTGGATGCGCTCGGTAAAGCCCGACAGATCGCCGATGACGCGGAAGCGTATGCCGTTTTCGTGCAGCTTGGCCACCTCGTTCTCCAGCGCGCGCATGAAGAGTTCCATCAGCAGGGTGACCTCTTCCTGCGGCCGGCGCCAGTTCTCCGAACTGAAGGCGAACACGGTGAGATGCGACACGCCGCGCTCGGCGCAGGCGCGAATGACCCCGCGCAGCGCCTCGACGCCCTTGCGGTGGCCGGCGACGCGCGGCATCAGCCGTCGCTTGGCCCAGCGGCCATTGCCGTCCATGATGATGGCGACGTGGCGCGGCACATCCGCATGGCCCACCGCAGGTTTGGCGTGACTCGACACGGGCGCGCGCTCAGACTGCGAGCAGGTCCTTTTCTTTTTCGGCCAGCAGCTTGTCGATCTCGCCGATGTACTTGTCGGTGAGTTTCTGCACCTCGTCCTGGGTGCGGCGCTCCTCGTCCTCGGTCGCGGTCTTGGCCTTGACCATGTCCTTCAGCGCGGCGTTGGCGTCGCGGCGAATGTTGCGCATCGCGACGCGGGCGTTCTCGGCCTCGCCGCGCACGACCTTGATGAGATCGCGGCGGCGTTCCTCGGTCAACGCCGGCATCGGCACGCGGATCACCTCGCCATGCGTCGCCGGATTCAGGCCCAGGTCGCCGTCGCGAATCGCCTTCTCGATCTTGCCGACCATGTTCTTTTCGTAAGGCTGCACCTGGAGCGTGCGCGCATCGGCCAGCGACACGTTGGCCACCTGCGGCACCGGCGTGGGGTTACCGTAGTAATCGACCATCACATGGTCGAGGATGCCGGTGTGCGCCCGACCGGTACGCACCTTGGCGAGATCGTTCTTCAACGCCTCCAGCGACTTGGTCATCTTCTGCTCGGCGGCTTTCTTGATGTCGGCGATGCTGTTTTCAGCCATGTTCACTCCTCAGTTCAGGGTCACCCGCGTGCCCTCGTCCCCGCCCGTCACCACGCGCTTCAGCGCGCCGGGCTTGAAGACGTTGAACACGACAAGCGACAGGTTCTGTTCGCGGCACAAGGCGAACGCGGCGGTATCGAGCACGCCCAGGTTTTTCGCGATCGCCTCGTCGAAGGTGAGCGTGGCGTAGCGGGTCGCGCTCGCGTCCTTCTTCGGGTCCGCGCTGTACACGCCGTCGACCTTGGTCGCCTTCAAGAGCAGGTCGGCGCCGATCTCGGCCGCACGCAAGGCGGCGGCGGTATCGGTGGTAAAGAACGGGTTGCCGGTGCCGCCGCCGAAAATGACCACGCGGCCGGCCTCGAGCTCGCGCACGGCGGCGTCGCGCTCGAAGGCTTCGCCGACGTGGGCGATGGCGACCGCGGTCTGCACCCGCGCGTCGACCCCGGCCTGCATCAGCGCATCCTTCAGCGCCAGCGCGTTCATCACGGTAGCGAGCATGCCCATCGCATCCGCGGTCGCGCGGTTCATGCCGGACAAGGCGCCGGTCGCGCCGCGGAACAGGTTGCCGCCGCCGACGACGATGCCGACCTGCACGCCCAGCGCCGTCACCTCGCGGATCTGGGCGACAAAACCGGCGAGGGTGTCTGCGTGGTAGCCGAAACTGTCCGGCCCCATCAAGGCCTCGCCGGAGAGCTTCAGAAGGATGCGGCGTGGCCGCGCGGCGTCCGGGGCCATCCGGGCTCAGACCTGGGCAGCAGCCGCCACTTCGGCGGCGAAGTCGGTGACCTTCTTCTCGATGCCCTCGCCCACCACGTACATGGTGAAGCCATGGCACTGCGAATTCTTCGACTTCAGCACCTGCTCGACGGTCTGCTTGTCGTCCTTGACGAAGGGCTGCGACAGCAGGGTGACTTCCTTCAGGAACTTCTGCACCGTGCCTTCGGCGATCTTCTCCAGCATGGCTTCCGGCTTGCCGGCTTCCTTGGCCTTCTCGATGGCGACGCGGCGTTCCGTCTCGATGAGTTCCTGCGGCACGCCGGAGGCGTCGAGCGACTTGGGCTTGGACGCGGCGATGTGCATGGCGATGTCGCGGGCGATGCCCTCGTCGCCCGACACGTCGACCAGCACGCCGATCTTGTTGCCGTGGATGTAGCTGGCGAACTTGCCGGTGGCATCCAGACGCACGAAGCGGCGGATCGACATGTTCTCGCCGATCTTGCCGACCAGTTCGGTGCGGAAGGCCTCGACCGTGGTGCCGCGGTAGGGCATGGCGGACAGCGCGGCCACGTCGGCCGGGCTGTCGGACAGCACCATTTCCGCGAGCGCGTTGGAAAGCGCCAGGAAGTCGTCGTTCTTGGCGACGAAGTCGGTTTCGCAGTTCACTTCGACCATCGCGGCGGACTTGCCGTCGGCGGCGATCGCGATCGTCACCACGCCTTCGGCGGCGACGCGGCCGGCCGTTTTCGCGGCCTTGTTGCCGAAGCGCACGCGCAGGATTTCCTCGGCCTTCTGCATGTCGCCGCCAGCTTCGGACAGCGCCTTCTTGCAGTCCATCATCGGCGCGTCGGTTTTTTCGCGCAGGTCCTTGACCATGCTTGCAGTGATTTCAGCCATTTCCTACTCCCAAAAGTTCAGTTCAAACCAGCTACCCAATATGGAAAGAGGGGCACACGCCCCTCCCCGAATGCGCCGCCGGGAGGAGCTCCCGGCGACATGACGGCGTGTCGCGCTTACTCGGCCGCGACGCCGCCTTCTTCCTCGATCTCGATGAATTCCTCGCCGCCGACGATCTCGCCAATCACCTGCGCCCGGCCTTCGAGCACGGCGTCAGCCATGCCACGGGCATACAGGCGGATGGCGCGCGCCGAGTCGTCGTTGCCGGGAATGACGTAGTCCACGCCGTCCGGGCTGTTGTTGGTATCGACCACGCCGATCACCGGAATGCCGAGTTTTTTGGCTTCGGTGACGGTACCCTTCTGGTAGCCCACGTCGATGATGAAGATCGCGTCAGGCAGGCCGCCCATTTCGCGGATGCCGCCCAGGCTGCGGTTGAGCTTGTCGACTTCGCGCTGCACGGTCAGGATTTCCTTCTTCGACAGGCGGCCCGGCTCGTTCAACTGGGCTTCCAGGTCGTTCAGGCGCTTGATCGACTGTTTGACGGTCTTGAAGTTGGTCAGCATGCCGCCCAGCCAGCGCTGATCGACGTAGGGCATGCCGGCGCGCTGCGCTTCCTCGCGCACGATGTCGCGCGCGGCGCGCTTGGTACCGACGAACAGCACGGTGCCCTTGTTGGCGGCGAGCTGGCGCACGAATTTCTGCGCTTCCTGGAACAGCGGCAGCGATTTTTCCAGGTTGACGATATGAATCTTGTTGCGCGAACCGAAGATGAACGGCGCCATCTTGGGGTTCCAGAAACGGGTCTGGTGGCCGAAGTGGACACCGGCTTCCAGCATTTGACGCATGGTGACGGACATGAAATTCTCCTTAAAGGGTTGAGCCTCCACCCGCCAGCAGCCGCGCGCCTGCGATTCGGCGTGCGGCCACCCTTTAACGGCGGGTGTGCGTATTTGTCCGAACCATTTCGGACAGCCCGCGATTGTAATGGGGCCGGGCTGCTTTTTCAAGGCGACCCTGACGCATTCGGGGGATTCGCTTGTCGCCGGGAGCACGCGAGATAGAATGCTGCTTCAGGTTTCAATCTCACCGCCCCATGACCGTCACCATCAAAACCGGCAGCGAAATCGAAGGCATGCGCGTGGCCGGCCGGCTCGCCTCCGAAGTGCTCGACTACATCACGCCCTTCGTCAAACCCGGCATCACCACCGGCGAGCTCGACCGCCTGTGCCACGACTACATGGTCAACGTGCAGGGCACGATTCCGGCCCCGCTCAATTACGCGCCCTCCGGCCACACGCCGTATCCCAAGTCGATCTGCACCTCGGTCAACAACCAGGTCTGCCACGGCGTGCCCGGCGACAAGGTGCTGAAAAGCGGCGACATCGTGAACCTCGACATCACCGTGATCAAGGATGGCTGGCACGGCGACACCAGCCGCATGTTCGCGGTGGGCGAAGCCTCGGTCCAGGCGAAGCGGCTGATGCAGGTGACCTACGAAGCAATGTGGGTGGGCATCGCCAAGGTCAAGCCCGGCGTGCGCCTGGGCGACATCGGCCACGCCATCCAGCACTTTGCCGAGAACCACGGCTACAGCGTGGTGCGAGAATTCTGCGGCCACGGCATCGGTCGCAATTTCCACGAGGATCCGCAGGTGCTGCACTACGGCAAGCCCGGTACCGGCCTCGTGCTGGAACCCGGCATGACCTTCACCATCGAGCCCATGATCAACGCCGGCCGCCGCGACATCCGCCAGTTGCCGGACGGCTGGACCATCGTCACCAAGGACCGCAGCCTGTCGGCACAGTGGGAACACACCGTGCTGGTCACCGCCGACGGTTACGAAGTCCTCACCGTTTCCGCCGGCAGCCCGGCCGTGCCCGACCGCGTCCGCCAGGCCGCGTGAATGCCGCGCCAGTCGCCGACCTGCGCGACCGGCTGAAGTCCGGGCGGGCGGCGCTGGCTGCCCGCTGGCGCGAACGCCC
>JAIWOS010000057.1 GCA_020217265.1 Thiobacillus sp.
CGCCCGCATCGCGCGCCGCACGTCGGCGCGCTGCGCTTCGAGCTTCGCCAGGCCGGCCTGCCAGCCCGCGGCATCGTCGAAATACGGCGCGATCGCCGGCAGGGTTTCCGTGCACAGCACGTCCCAGTCGCGCGCCGGGCCCAGCGCGCCGGCCAGCGTGCGCAGCCCGGCCAGCAATTCGGGCGGCAGCGCGAATTCCCGGCGATACAGCCGCAGCGCGGCACGCAAGCGCCGCAAGGCCACCCGCGCCTGATGCACGTATTCGATGTCGTCCTCCGGTGGCACGGGTCTGACCTCGCCCTGCGCTGCGGCCGGAAGGGAATAGAGCACGCCGGGCAGGTTGGCCTGGAAGTGCGCAAGACAGGCCTGGCAGATCGCCGCGAAGCTGTCTTCCACGCTCATGGCCGGACCGAGCGCCGCCGCGACCGATTTCAGCGGCGCCGCGCCCTCGCCGCGCGCCAGCCGCGCGCCGCGTTCCGCCTTGCTGAGGTCGAGCGGCAGGCAGTCGAAGCGATGCGCCCACTCGAGCGCCAGGTCGAACAGGGCCCGGGGATCGCCGCTCTTGAGTTCGAGTTCGATTTCACAGATCGGCTCGCGGGCCGCCCCCGCGACGATCTCGCCCACGTCCAGCGCCACCTCGATCGTCGCGCCGTCCGTTCCGCCAAGTTGCCAGGCGGTGCGCTCGAAACGCGTCTCGAACACCGGCGCCAGCCGGTCGCGCAGTTTGGCCGGCACGCGTTCGCGCGCGTCGGCGGGAAAGCGCGCCCAGTCCACCTCGCCGCGCGGCACCGGCATTTCGAATTCGGCCCGCCGCGACAGGCCTCCCTGCCGTTCGCCCTCGGTCTTCAGGGTTTGCAGCCAGCGCCGGCCGTCCCGGCGCAGGCGCAGCGCCACGCCGCGCCCGCTCAACTCGAACTCCGGGGTGTCCAGATAGCGCGTGAGCAGGTGCCGAACCTGCGGCTGCGCCCGCCGCCGCGCCATCATCGTGCGAAACGCGCTGGCGTGCGCAGGCGACAATTGCAGCTTGAGCTCGATTTCCTGCGGAACCGGGGTTGTCATATTTCTGTCATGTGGCGAGAAAACGCTGCGCTTATCATTGCGGAAGATACTGACGTGAAAACACTTTACCGCTTTCGAACTTTCCCTGACCACCTCGACCGGCGCCAGCCATGACGCTCCCCAGCCCCGACACCCTCATCAATCGCGAACTCGGCATTCTCGCCTTCCAGAAGCGCGTGCTCGCGCAGGCCGAGGATCCGGACATGCCACTGCTGGAGCGCCTGAAGTTCCTCTGCATCGTGTCGTCGAACATGGACGAGTTCTTCGAGGTGCGCGTGGCCGGCCTGCTTGAGCAGATACGCGCGCAGTCGACCCAGCGCTCGCCCGACGGCCTGACGCCGAAGCAGCAGTACCGCGCCGTCTCCGACGCGGCGCACGCGCTGGTCGCGCGGCAGTACGAACTCCTCAACGGCGAGGTGATTCCGGCGCTCGCCGGGCACGGCATCCATTTCCTCCGCCGCACCCACTGGAACGAGGCGCAGGCTGCCTGGATCCGCGACTATTTTCACCGCGAGCTGATGCCGGTGCTGACGCCCGTGGGGCTCGACCCCTCGCACCCCTTCCCGCGCGTGCTCAACAAGAGCCTCAACTTCGCGGTCGAACTGTCGGGCCGCGACGCCTTCGGCCGTTCGTCCGGCGCGGCCGTGGTGCAGGCGCCGCGCGCGCTGCCGCGCGTGATCCGCATGCCCGAGGACATCGCCGGGGCCGAATACGGCTTTGTCTTCCTGTCGTCGATCCTGCACGCGCACGTGGGCGAGCTGTTCGCCGGCATGACGGTGGAAGGCTGCTACCAGTTCCGCGTCACGCGCAATTCCGATCTCTTCGTCGACGAGGAGGAAAACAAGAACCTGCGCGAAACGCTCGCTGGCGAGCTGCCACAGCGCCACTTCGGCGCCGCGGTGCGGCTGGAAGTGGCGGACAACTGTTCGGAATCGATGGCCAATTTCCTGCTCGAACAGTTCGAGCTCGACCGCGACGCGCTCTACCAGGTGCACGGCCCGGTGAACCTGGTGCGCCTGATGCAGGTGCCCGACTGGGTCGACCGCCCCGAACTCAAGTTCACCCCGTTCAAGCCCGCCCTGCCTGCGCGGCTGGCCAAAAAGGAAAAGCTCTTCGACGAGATCAGGAAGGGCGACATCCTGCTCCACCACCCCTTCGAATCCTTCCAGCCGGTGATCGACTTCATCGAAGAAGCCGCCGCCGACCCCAGCGTGGTGGCGATCCGCCAGACCGTCTACCGCACCGGCACCGATTCCAAGCTGATGCAGGCGCTGATCCGCGCGGCGCAGTCGGGCAAGGAAGTCACCGTGGTGGTCGAACTCCTGGCGCGCTTCGACGAGGACACCAACATCAACTGGGCGCAGCGGCTCGAACAGGTGGGCGCGCACGTCGTCTACGGCGTGGTCGGCCACAAGACGCACGCCAAGCTCGCGCTGGTCATCCGCCGCGAGGACGGCCAGCTCAGGCGCTACGCGCACCTGGGCACCGGCAACTACCACGCGCGCACCGCCCGGCTTTACACCGACTTCGGCCTGCTCACCTGCCACGAAGAGCTCACGCAGGACGTGAACCAGCTCTTCACCCAGATCACGGGCCTGGGCAAGGCCGGCAAGATGAAACGGCTGTGGCAGTCGCCGTTCACCCTGCACGGCGAAATCATGGCCGCGATCGAACGCGAAGCGGAAAACGTGCGCGCCGGCAAGCCCGCCGCCATCGTCGCCAAGATGAACGCGCTGCTCGAACCGCACGTCATCGCCGCGCTCTACGCCGCCAGCCAGGCCGGGGTGAAGATCGATCTCATCATTCGCGGCGTGTGCGCGCTGCGCCCCGGCATTGCCGGGCTGTCGGACAACATCCGCGTGCGCTCGGTCGTCGGCCGCTTTCTCGAACACTCGCGCATCTTCTATTTCAAGAACGCCGATGGCGAAGAACTGGTCTACCTGTCGTCGGCCGACTGGATGGACCGCAACTTCTTCCGCCGCATCGAAACCTGCTTTCCCGTCCTCAACCCCAAGCTGAAAAAGCGCGTTATCAACGAGGGACTCAAGCCCTACCTGCGCGACAACGTCCAGGCCTGGGAAATGCTGTCCGACGGCAGCTACCGTCGCAAGGCCAGCCGGCGCGCCCAGCCCTATTGCGCGCAGTCCGATCTGCTGGCGCTGTATGCCAGGCAGAAATAGGCCCGCACCGGGGGCTTGAAACGCCCCGCCACGCCCCCATTTCCCGACCACCTTGTTCGTATTCTCGGGAGATTCCGGCATGTCCGCCACCAAAGAAACCCTGGGTTTCCAGGCCGAAGTCAAACAGCTTCTGCAGTTGATGATCCACTCCTTGTATTCCAACAAGGACATCTTCCTGCGCGAACTCATCTCCAACGCCTCCGACGCCGCCGACAAGCTGCGCTTCGAGGCGCTGTCCGACCCGGCACTGTTCGAGAACGACCCCGACCTCAAGATCCGCATCGCCTTCGACCGCGAGGCGCGCACGCTCACCATCAGCGACAACGGCATCGGCATGAGCCGGCAGGAAGTCATCGAACACATCGGCACCATCGCCAAATCCGGCACGCGCGAATTCTTCAGCAAGCTTTCCGGCGACCAGAAGAAGGACGCCGCGCTGATCGGCCAGTTCGGCGTGGGCTTCTACTCCGCCTTCATCGTGGCGGACCGCGTGACGCTCACCACCCGCCGCGCGGGCCTCACCGCCGAACACGGCGTGCGCTGGGAATCGGAAGGCGCCGGCGACTACACGCTGGAGACGGTGGACAAGCCCGCGCGCGGCACGGAAATCGTGCTGCACCTGCGTGAAGGCGAAGACGAGTTCCTCTCCGACTGGAAAATCAAGTCGGTCATCCGCACCTACTCCGATCACATCACCCTGCCCATCGTGATGAAGAAAACGGAGTGGAAAGACGGCGTCGAAGTCCCCACCGAGGAAGATGAAACCGTCAACAAGGCCTCCGCGCTGTGGGCGCGCAGCAAGAAGGACATCAGCGACGACGAATACAAGGCCTTCTACAAGCACGTCGCGCACGACTACGACGACCCGCTCGCCTGGACGCACAACCGCGTCGAAGGCAAGCAGGACTACACCTCGCTGCTCTACGTGCCGTCGCACGCGCCTTTCGACTTGTACGACCGCGAGAAGCGCCACGGCATCAAGCTCTACGTGCGCCGCGTGTTCATCATGGACGACGCCGAACAGCTCATGCCGCAATACCTGCGCTTCGTGCGCGGGGTGATCGACTCGGCCGACCTGCCCTTGAACGTCTCGCGCGAGATCCTGCAATCGAGCAAGGACATCGAGGCGATCAAGTCCGGCTCGGTGAAAAAGGTGCTGGGCCTGCTGGAAGAGCTGGCCGAGAAAGAGCCCGAAAAATACGCCAGCTTCTGGAAGGAATTCGGCCGGGTGATGAAGGAAGGCCCGGGCGAGGACTTCGCCAACAAGGAACGCATCGCCGGGCTGTTGCGCTTCGCCAGCACGCACACCGACACCGACGCGCAGGTCGTGTCGCTGAAAGACTACGTGAGCCGCATGAAGGACGGCCAGACCGCCATCTACTATGTCACCGCCGACAGCTTCGCCGCCGCGAAGCACAGCCCGCATCTCGAAATCTTCCGCAAGAAAGGCATCGAAGTGCTGCTGCTGTCCGACCGCGTGGACGAATGGCTGGTGTCCAACCTCACCGAGTTCGACGGCAAGCCGCTGAAATCCGTCGCCAAGGGCGCGCTCGACCTCGGCACGCTCGAAGACGAAGCCGAGAAAACCGCGCAGAAAGAAGCAGAGGAAAGCCTCAAGCCGCTGGTCGAACGCATCAAGGCCGTGCTCGGCGAGCGCGTGAAAGACGTGCGCGTCACCCACCGCCTCACCGACTCGCCGGCCTGCCTCGTCACCGGCGAAGGCGACATGAGCGCCAACCTCGAACGCCTGCTGAAGGCCGCCGGGCAGGCCGCTCCGACCGTCAAGCCGGTGCTGGAGATCAACCCGACACACAGCCTCGTCACCCGCATGAACGCCGAGACGGACGAAACCCGCTTCGCCGACTGGGCCCATCTGGTGTTCGATCAGGCACTCCTCGCCGAAGGCGGCCAGCTCGACGACCCGGCGAGTTTCGTGCGGCGGCTGAACGGTTTGCTGGCGATGCTGCCGGGCTGATCCCCGGTCGCGTGCTCAGGCACGCGGCGCGAGAGACTCCCGCAGCCAGGCGGCGAGTGTGGCTTCGTCCCACTCGCCAGCCGCCACATTGAGCATTGCGAGTACACATTCCGCATCGCTCGCGGTCAGTTCGTGGCCGCTCAGCAGCAGGAACACTTCCATCGCCACGAACGCCGTGCGCTTGTTGCCGTCGATGAAGGGATGGTTCTTGGCGAGCGCCACGGCATACGACGACGCCAGCGCCGCGACATCGGGCGTTTCGCAGGCCGCCAGATTCACCGGATGCTCCAGCGCAGACTCGAACAGCCCTTCGTCGCGGAACCCCGCCGCCCCGCCGTGCTCGGCCAGCTGTTCGTCGTGCGCCGCAATCAGCACTGCGCGGTCGAGCCAGACCCAGCCTTTGGCTGGATTCGAACTCACTTAGCCAGCTCGTGCAACACTGCGCGGCGTTTTTTCATGACCGCGCGCGCCGCTTCCATCTGGCTTTCAAAGGCCGGATCGTAGGGCGTCACCGCCAGCCCGTCCGGCGTCTCGGTCACAAACACCGTATCGCCTTTTTCCAGCTTCAGCCGTGCCAGCACCTCCTTGGGCAGGATCAGGCCGACCGAATTGCCGATCTGGGTGAGTTTGAGGGCGTGCATGACAGGCTCCGTTTGTTATAACGATTGTTATATTAGGCCGGGGGGGGGGGGGGGGGCGCATAAGGCCGGGAAAGGAAGGAAC
>JAIWOS010000078.1 GCA_020217265.1 Thiobacillus sp.
CGTCGAGGAAAAGGGTGCCGCCGTCGGCCAGTTCGAACAGTCCGCGCTTGGCGCGCTGGCCGCCGGTGAAGGCGCCCTTTTCATACCCGAACAGCTCGCTTTCGCACAGGCTCTCGGGGATCGACGCGCAGTTGAGCTCGACGTAGGCCTTGCCCGCCCGGCCGGAATGTTCGTGCAGGAAACGCGCGGCAAGCTCCTTGCCCACGCCGCTCTCGCCATACAGCCAGACCGGCGCGACGGTGCGCGCAGCCGTCGACAGTTCCTCGAAAAACCGCAAGAAGGCCGGGCTCTTGCCGGCCATGCGCATTTCCTCGCAGTTGATGTCCAGCCGCGGCGCCAGCCGGTGGATCGATTCCATCAGATACATCTGGCCGTCGGCATCGTGGATGGGGTGCGCCAGGATGCGAACATGATCCGGCCGCCCCTCGAAATCGATGTGGGTGTGCAGCGCCTCGCAGGGCGCCGCCGTCGAAAAAACCTCCTGGTGCGGACATTGCTCGCCGTTCAGATGACACGGGCGATCCGAGCGGTGGGATACCTGGTGACACGCCTTGCCGATGATTTCGTCCGGCGGTATGCCGTACGAGGTGCAGTAGGCCTTGTTGGCAGCGACGATGCGGTAGTTCTTGTCGACCAGCACGGTCGGGTTGTCGCGCGTTTCCAGCAGGGAATACAAGGGCACAACGATGCGCCTGTCCATGTTTGTCTCCTCCTCCGCAATGCAAAAGCATTTGTCTTGTTTTTATGGGTTATCAGCAATAAGCGTGCTTGTCAGGCATGTCAGCACTGCCATGACGGATTGTCATGGATCGCGCCCCTTGCGCTCCAGAAGGGCCACACCTGGTCATGACAATTTGTCGCGGGAATTTGTCAGGCTGACAGTCCCGGTGGCCGCGGCCATGACAAAGTGTCAGCCTGTTCGCGGCATGTCAAGCAAGACTTTTCGCTCCCCCCGGATTTCCCCTTGCAAATCAAGGCATGGCCTGTTCCTTGCTAACTGACGGTACAAACCGCCATGCGACAACTTGCCGCAGAGCGGGAAAGAAGACGCTCGCTCAAGAGCGCACCGCAGTTCTAATCCACATCAATAATTTAGGAGGAGTAAGCCAAGATGAAATCCCCATTCCCGGGCCCCGTGCTCGCACGCAAGACGTTCGTCGCCACCCTCTTGACCGCCGGCACCCTGTTTGCCTCCAGCGCCATGGCGTTGACGATCGCCGAAACGGAAACCAACGATCCCTCGGGCACCCCCGGCGCATTGTCGTTTGCCAATGCCGATCAGGTGAGCAGCGGCAGCCACACCCTCACGGGCAGCACCAACCCCAACCAGGATGTGGACCTGTTTGCCTTCAATCTGGCCGCAGGCTCCACGTTTGTCGCCGACCTGGTCTCCATGACCCAGACCAGCATCGACGGCTACCAGACCCACTTCTACCTGTTCGACTCGAACCTGGTGGGCGTCGATTTCGACATCGATCCCAGTGACTTGAACGGCACCCTGGGGATCAAGCTCCAGACGAGCATCACCAACGCGGGCACCTACTACCTTGCCGTGGCCGGCCTGAACAACCACCCGATCTGCAATGCGAGCGGAACGTGCATGGTCTACGACTTTATCGGCTCGCAACCGGTGTATCAGTGGAACAACCTGGGGCAGGGAACGGGCGATTACCAGATCAACGTGACCTCGGTACCGGAAGCCGACACCTACGCCATGCTGCTGGCGGGCCTGGGTCTGGTGGGCTTTGCCGTGCGTCGCCGCGCCCGGCAGGTCTGAATCGAACAGTCAAAAAACAAGGAGACAACACATGAAACGACACTCGCACGCCGGGATCGCAGCCGGCATGAAAAAGCTTGCCCTGGCCAGCGCCCTGAGCCTGGGCATGACCTCGCTGGCGCACGCCATCGCCTTCGAGGTCTGGATGAGCGACCAGGGCACGACGCACGACTCGGTCGCGCCTGCCAACTCCGTCACCAACCTGAATTCGCCGACCACCACCAGTGGGGGTTATTTGCGTATTTATCAGGGTGCCATTCTGCAATTCAACGCTGCTTCGGCCACCCCCGAGAACTATCACATCAACGGTGAGGGTGTGGTCGCAGGCGATAAGAAGTTGATGGATTACACCCAGTTCGGCGCACCCGCCAACTGGGGCAATCCGGCCATCCATGGCGCGAGCGTGCCCAAGCTGCGCGGCCTGCACGGCTGTCTGCCCTCGCCCAACCATCGCTACATGGCCTGCTCGATCCTGAACGGCTTTGTCGCGATCATCAGCGACGGAAGAACGCCGGTCGCGCTGTTCCGCGTTACGGGCACCAACACCGCAACCGGCGGCAATCCCCACATGTCGTTCTTCTCGAACGACGGCAAATATCTGCTGGTGGCCAACCAGAATGCGCGCATGCTGGAGCGTATCGACCTGACCTGGGACTCGGCAGGGGTCACCTTGGTCAGCGCCAATTACAACAAATCCGCCTCGCTCGATCTGGTCGGCGGTTCCAACGTGGTCGGCGGTGGCCGTCTCACCCGCGAGGCTGACACCCTGGCTGCTGCCACGATCAGCGCCACCAACCCGGGAACGAACATCGGCTCCGTGAGCGGCAGCTACGACGCCAGCGCGTTCTCCACCACCCTGCCCGACGGCTCGCTGAAGCAGACCGGCACCTCGGGTTCGCGCCCGAACAACAGCGTGATCTGCCCGCTTGCCATGGACAACAACCAGCACACGGTCGTGACCATGGCCGGTGGCGGCGCGTTCATCGTCGACCACACCACCACGCCGATGAAGATCGTGGCAGCCTACGACAAGACCCAGATTGCCGATGCCGGCTGCGGCGGCCTGGAAAACGCGGGTTACATGTACCTCGACCAGGGCACCTCGGTGGCGCCGACCAGCGCGCCGTGGAGCTGTCCTGCGGGCCAGGCGACCGACCGCTTCAGCGTCTACCGCCTGCCTTCGACCGGCTGGCCCAGCGGCGGCAGCTATCTCGCCACTCCGCCCAAGCCCTTTGTCATGCAGGATTTGGGCGCGAGCATGTGCACCACGACCGCGCTGGCCCGCGACGCGCACGGCATGACCTGGGGCGATTACGCGCGCAACTACCTGCACGTCTGGGACCGCTTCCAGAACCAGATTCGCGTGTACAAGATGCCGGTCGGTACCCTGCAGGGCATCATCAACATCGGCGGCGGCGCAGTCTGCACCGACCCGACGCCCGACCTGGGGGATTATGTCTTCGTGCCGGCGCCCAATGCCACCTACACCAGCCTGAAGCCGCGCACCTACATGGCGCATCGCGGCAGCGGCCCGCTGTCGTTTGGCCACGCGGCCAGCGGCAATTGCGGCGGCCTGGGTATCTACGCGATCGATAACGGCGGCACCTCGGCCACGCTGGAGTTCGCCAACACGACCACCATCCCGGTAGTAGCCACCGACGTGAACGGCAATCCGACAAATCGCGGCGCCTACACCGGCCCCGCCACCAACACCACCGATCCGCATGCGGTCGCGGTGCGCATCAAGAGCTTCTAATCCGGAAGCCTGACCCAAGCCGGGCGGCCACCCGCTGTCCGGCTTCATTCAGTCCTCCAGACACGTGCAGAGCCTCATGAAACACCCTTACCTGTTCAGCTTCTTCCTGGCAGCCAGCGCAGCGCTGCTGCCTGCCGCCAGCACGCTCGCGCAAACTCCCGGAACCGTCGAAAACACGCCCTTCGACAACATCCGTTCCGCCACCTGGGACACCGACGACGGACGCTACAGCGTACATCTGGACGAGGTGCCTGCCGTATTGAAATCGGGCGAGCTGCAAAGCTGGTGCGTGCGCGTGACCGATGCCCGGGGAAAGCCCGCACGCAACATCAAGCTGCGCTTTACCGGCGGCATGCCCCAGCATGGCCACGGCCTGCCTTCGGTTCCCGCCACCTCGGCAGGCAAGGGGAAATGCCCCTACCGCATCGACGGCATCGAATTCCATATGCCCGGCGTCTGGCAGATCGGCTTCGACATCGTGGGCCGGGATGGCAGGCGCCAGGAAATCAGGCGTTTCGTGAATGTGAACTGAGTTCGTCATGGGCCGCCTCGCCACCCTGCTGCTCGTTGCCGCCCTGGCAGGACTGACCAGCGGCTACGGAACGCCGGAGCTTGCGCAAACGGCGCCGCGGTTCGCGCCCGACGAAATTGCACTCGCCGCCTCGCTAAAGTTGCCCGAACCGCTGGTCGCTCCGGCCGACCCCAGCAACCGGTACGCGGACAACCCCCGGGCCGCAGACCTCGGCAAGGCGCTGTTCTTCGATGTGCGCCTGTCGGCGAACGGTTCGACCTCGTGTGCGAGCTGCCATCGCCCGGAACTGGCTTTCAGCGACGCCGCGCGCTTTTCAAAAGGCCTGGGCACGGCGCAGCGCAACACCCCGACGCTGGTGGGCAGCGCCTGGTCGCGCTGGTATTTCTGGGACGGGCGTAGCGATTCCCACTGGGGACAGGCCCTGGGGCCCCTGCTTCATCCGGACGAACAGGGCCTGACACGCACCGCACTGGCACACCGGATACGCACACACTACCGCCAGCAATACGAATCCCTGTTCGGCCCGTTTCCCCGGCTGGGCATGAACCTTCACGCCGGCCCCGAAAGCGGTGACGCCGCTGAGGCCACCTGGAGGCGCATGCCCGCCGTCCAGCGCCAGGCCGTCGAGCGGATACTGGCCAATGTCGCCAAGGCGATTGCAGCCTACGAGCGGACCCTGGTGCCTGAACCCACGCGCTTCGACCGGTTCGCGGCGGCGCTTGCGGCCGGCCGGCAACAGGAAGCCCGCAGCCTGCTGTCCCGCGACGAGATTCAGGGGTTCCGCCTCTTTGTCGGCAGCGCGCGCTGTATCCAGTGCCACAACGGCCCCATGCTGAGCAATTACCAGTTCCACAACACCGGCCTGCACGAAGCGGATCGCCCCTCGCACATGGGGCACCGCGCCGGCGTGCAGCTCGCGCGGGCCAGCGATTTCAGCTGCCTCGGCCGTCACAGCGACGACACGCGCCACTGTCCCTCGCGCTTTGTCGGCCTGCTGCAGGACATGAACGCAGGCACCTTCAAGACCCCCACCCTGCGCAATCTCGCCCTGACCGCGCCCTACATGCACACCGGCGAATTTTCCACGCTGGACGAAGTCATCGCGCACTACGACCAGGGCGGGCGCAGCAACGGCAGGCCCGGCGTCATCGGCAACGAACTCGTCCGGCTCGGGTTGAGCGAACTGGAGCGCCGTCAGCTCAAGGCCTTCCTGCTCACCCTGTCGCCGCCGCAGCCGGAGGCAGGAGGCGGCACGTGAAAACCGTCCTTGCCTTCGTGCTGGTCATTGCGGGCGTGCTGCCCCTGCCATCGCATGCGGACGGCGGCGCCATGCTGCTGGAACACCATCTGGAACTGGACACCACGACCCCCGCCGTGACGGACTACCGGGTCGACGGCATGTATACACTTCACGAAAGCCTGCGCAACGCCACCGGCAAAGCCTGGAGCGGCTTGCACATCGAACTGGTCCGTCAGCGGGGCACCCATTTCGTTCCGGTCTCCGCCAGCGATGGCGTCAGCTTCATGCGCGCGGAGCCGACGCTCGCCTGGCGTCCCACGGTCGAAGTTCGCATCGACGGCCATTACCTCGGGCTGGCCGGCGGCGGCTGGCAACTGCAACGCAGTGAAGCCGCCACAGCATTGGAGATGCGTTTCGAGGAAATCCCGGTCGCGCCCGGCGCCCTGGTTCAGCTCAGATTACGCGTACTGAACACCCACGACACCACCTGGCGGCTGCGCTACACCCCCAAGCTTGCGCCCGGAGAGTCCGGCTGACCCGATTTTTCCTCTGGCACAAACCACACTCGCTATCGGAGACAACATGCCCCCCCTCAGAATGCTCATCCTGGCCACACTGACGATCGCCGCCCCGCTGGCGAATGCCGACACAGGTCCCACCGCGACAACCGTCGCCAAACCCGATATCGCCATCGAGGGCAGCCTCAACGAAATCATGATCGGCGGCGGTACCGGCCTGGCTGCCCGACGGATCACCTGGCGCCACCGCCAGCTCACCATGTATCCGGACTGGGCCGTGGGCGGCACCCAAAAGGGCGAATGCAAAATCCAGCTCATGTACAAGCTCAGCAATCTCGGCGACGCGCCCACCGGCCGTCCCTTCAAGGTGCAACTGCTCAACAACGACAAAGTGGTGGGTGAGGACCGCATCGAGCCGCTGGGGCCGAAGGAAAGCAGGGTCATCGTCACGCATGGCCTCTTCACCCGCGGACAACACTGGTTCACCCTGCGCATCGACCCCGACAATGCGGTCAGCGAATCGCTCGAGGACAACAACGAACACAAGTTCGATTACACGCTCAACGGAAAATGCCCCGCCAGCCACAAGCCTGGCAGCAAACAGTCTGGCCCCGTCCAGCCCACCGGCATCACGCGCCCGGCGGGCTGAACAGGATTACCCAGGAAGCCGGAAGGCACGCTTGAGGGGTGCCACGGAGGAGAGTAGAGTCGTAACACAAAAATCAAGGATGAAGTAGAACACCAACAAGAAGCTCCGATACAACAGCACATACAAATCGAAGGAGCCTCATATAAAAGCCTGACGGGCGAAGCGGCGCACCGGACTGGCGAACCTGGATATGCCCATGATCCGCGGGCATCGTCATGGAACACACAGGCAAGGAGGAGTACATGAATACCGGCAACACACTTCAACGCAGTCTGGCAATGGCGTCGCTGCTCGCCATGAGCGGTTCGGCGTTCGCACTGGACGTCACGACCAATGTCGGCCTTTTGCAGAATTACGCAAACGACACCTACATCGGCATCATCAATCACCTCGCGCCCGGCGAACCTTCGGGCACCACATTCACAGACTATTTCAACTTCAGCACGTCCGGGGTTGGTGGCTCCAGCGTCGCAACGCAACTCGTGCTGGGCAATTTCCTGGACATCAGCAACCTCCAGGTCAGCCTGTTCAACGGGACCGCACCCGTCGTGGGCACGCTGGTTGCCGGACCCGTCGGCTCAGGGGTCACCCTGAACGCCATCCTGACCGCCAACGCGCCGTATACCCTGCAGGTCACGGGCACGACGAGCGGCGTATTCGGGGGCTCGTATTCGGCCGCAATCAGTGCTGTTCCCGAGGCCGACAGCTACGCCATGATGCTCGCCGGTCTGGGACTGATCGGCTACACCATTGCACGGCGCAAGCAGCATTCAGCCTGACCCGATCTCCCCCTCGTGCCACAGTGCGAGGGGGATTTTTTCGCCTATCGCCCTGACGGGGCTTTCGGGAAATCCCGGATGTTCAAGATGCGGGTGCAGGTTTTTTGTAACAATAACTTGATGTAATGTTCCGGAACGTTTTCGTCGTCTGCAGGCGCGGCTAACCAGGCCCGCCCCCTCGATATCGAACCCCCAGGCTGAGGACAGCAGATTGCATACTCATATTTGTATCCGCCATTTCCGGCAAACCGGCTTCACGCTGCTCGAGCTTCTGGTCGTGCTGGTGATTCTTGGCTTGCTCGCCGGCTATGTCGCGCCCAAATACTTCTCGCAGGTTGGAAAATCCGAGGTCAAAACCGCGCGCGCGCAGATCGAAGCGCTGGAAAAGGCGCTCGACCAGTACCGCATCGACACCGGACACTATCCCAGCACCGAACAGGGACTGGCCGCCCTCAACAGCAAACCGGCCGACGAAGCGCGCTGGGACGGCCCCTACCTGAAAAAAGCCGTCCCCAACGACCCCTGGGGAAAACCCTACCAGTACCGGATGCCCGGCGAGAAATCCGAAGTGGACATCTATTCCTTTGGCCGCGACGGCCAGCCGGGCGGAACCGGTGAAAACGCGGATATCGGCAACTGGTAATTGCCCGAGACAACAAAAAGAGGCGCCGCATGAAAAGCAACACCCCCGGCATCGTTCTGCTCTGCTGCCTGCCGTTTGCCGCACAGGCCAACGTCGACATCGTGTTCGATTACACCTATGACAACGGCTTTCTCTCCGGCGCCAACGCCGGGCGTCGCGCGCTCCTCGACGCCGCGGCCGAGGTCTACGAGTACCGCCTGCAGGACTCGCTGACGCCCATCGTTTCCGGGGGCGGCAATTCCGCCGATTTCGCTTTCCTGAATCCGAACACCCCGGTGGATGCCCTGCCGGAATGGATCTACGGCGCCAGCATCGGCGCCAACGAGATTCGCATCTACGTGAGCGGCTCCCACGACCTGAACTCCGGCATCGGCTACATTCGAGGCGACAACGGCAGCATCCTCGGCACCGCCAGCCTCGGCAGCACGTTCGCCACGGGCACCGGCAGCTACGTCGAAAACGCCCTAAGCCGCGGCCAGGCGGGCGCGCTCGGCCCGAATGCCAGCCAGACCGACTGGGGGGGCTGGGGCGGTTCCATCTCCTTCGACGCCCTCGCCGACTGGTACTTCGACAGCGATCCGAGCACGCCGGAATCCCATGCTGGCTACGATTTCTATTCCGTCGCCCTGCACGAAATCGGCCATATCCTCGGCTTTGGCAAAGCCCCGTCGTATTTCAACCTGGTTTCGGGCGGCACCTTCAACGGCGCAGCCGTGACCGCACTGACCGGAACGCCGCAGCCGGTGAACGGCGCGGATACCGCACACTGGCAGAACGGGCTGCTTTTCGCCGGACAACTCAACGCCATGAACCCGGTCATCGCCCCCGGTCAGCGCCTCGCCGTGACCGAGCTCGACTTCGCAGCGCTCGACGACCTGGGCTGGGAGGTGTCCGCGGTTCCGGAAGCCTCGCACGCCGCGATGCTGCTGTCCGGGCTGGCCTTGCTCGGCTGGCGCCTGCGCAGTCAGCGCCGCACCTGATCACGTTTCATCATGCGTTATCGCGTCAAGGCGCTTGCCCCCGGCAAAGGCATCACGGCATTCACGCTCGATGCGATCGACGAAGCCGATGCCCTCGCGCGGCTGCGGCGCGACGGCACCCGGGTGCTCTCGCTCAGCGCCGAGCGCGGCGGACTGCTGGCGGCGCGGCGCGCGCGTTTTCCCCTGTCGCTTTTCACCCAGGAACTCATCGCCCTGCTCGACGCCGGTCTCACGCTCACCGAGGCGCTCGAAACGCTGGCCGAAAAGGACAGTCGCGCCGAATCGCGCCAGCTGATCGAACGCCTGCTTGCCACCATGCGCGACGGCAAGCCGTTTTCCGCCGCACTGGCCGCGCAGGGCGCGACCTTCCCGCCGCTGTATGCCGCCACGGTGAGGGCCGCCGAAAGCACGGGCGACCTGTCGCCTGCGCTCGCCCGCTACGTCGCCTACCAGAACCAGATCGACACCGTGAAAAAGAAGGTCGTCTCGGCGTCGGTCTACCCGGCGCTACTGATCGGCGTCGGCACGCTGGTGATCGCCTTCCTGCTCGGCTACGTGGTGCCGCGCTTCGCCTCGGTCTACGCTGATGCGGGCCGCGACCTGCCCTGGATGTCCCGCATGCTGCTGGCCTGGGGCGAAACCGTGTCCGCACACGGCGGCTGGATCGCGGCGGGCGCCCTGCTCCTCATCGCCACGGTGGCCGCCGCCCTCATCCGGCCGGCCACGCGCGCCGCGCTGACGCGCCTTGCCTGGCGCACACCCGCCATCGGCACGCACCTGCGCACCTTCGAGCTTGCCCGGTTCTACCGCAGCCTGGGCATGCTGCTCACCGGCGGCATACCGATCGTGCAGGCGCTCGGCATGGTGTCGGACCTGCTCTCGGCGCACCTGCGGCAAGGTGCTGCCACCGCGATCGAAGCGATGCGGCGCGGCGAGTCGATATCCGCCGCCTTCGACCGCGGCGCGCTGACCACGCCGGTGGCCGCCCGGCTCTTGCGCGTGGGCGAAAAGAGCGGCCGCATGGGCGAGATGATGGAGCGCATCGCGATCTTCCACGACGAGGAAATGGCGCGCTGGGTCGACTGGTTCACGCGGCTGTTCGAACCGCTCCTGATGGTGATCATCGGGCTGACCATCGGACTGATCGTGGTGCTGCTCTACATGCCGATTTTCGAACTCGCGGGGTCGATCCAGTGAACGCTGCCCAGCCGGTGCTCACGGAAGACACGTTGGCCGAGCTGCGCAGCGAAGCGCGCGCCGCCGGGCAACAGCTGCTGCCGCGCCTGCAGGAACGCCTGGGGCTCGACGCCGACGCCGCCCTGGCCGCGCTGGCG
>JAIWOS010000007.1 GCA_020217265.1 Thiobacillus sp.
AGCCGCCAGCTCGGGCGCGCAGGCGTCGAGCCGGGTGCGCCCCGGCGTCACCTCGGCGTCGATAGCGAGCAGGGCGCGCGCGCGCGGGCTCAGGTGGCGCACCACGCCGTCGCCGGTGAGCGCGAGCAGGCCCTCGGGCGAATTCTCGATCGCCAGCGCATGGATGCGATTGAGCAGTGCCAGTTCTTCCGCCTGCCGTCGCGCCAGACGCTCCGAACGTGCCGCGCGCTGTGTCAGCGCGTGCGCAAGCAAACCCACGGCAAAATACCCTGCGCACAGCAGCCCCACCTGGAAGAAGCTGTCGAGCCCGCGCGCGTTGCCCAGGGTATTGAAGGCGTGCTGCAACAGCAGGGCGATCGAAGCGATGGCGGCGTACAGCAGGGTCAACCGGCCGCTGCCCACCAGCCCGCCCGAAGCGATGGTGATCACCAGCAGAAGCCCCAGTCCGCCCGCCAGCCGCTCGCTCGTGCCCATCATCAGGATGGCGAAAATGATGTCGGCGATGATATGCGTCGTGAGCTGCGTCTGGAACGCCGGCCAGCGGGCGCGGATGCCCAGCACGAACAGCGCTGCGCACACCAGATAAGCGTAGGCGTAGGCCTGGAATCGCGCGCCCGCCAGCGGCTCGAAGATGTCGGAACCCCCGAACAGAACGCCGGTGAACACCAGCGCGACGGCCAGCGTCAGCCGGTACAGGTTGAAATAATCGAGACTGCGCCAGTGCGACGCGAAATAGCCTTGGGAATCGGGGCGGGGCAGGTCGGCCGCCGGCGCGCTCATTTCCTGCCGAGTTGCTTGTGCTCGGGCGTGCAGAAAAACTCACCGCCGGAATAGATCGCCTCGCTGCGCGGCAGGTTCACCCCGCAGTGCGCACACTTCACCATGTTTTCCGGTTCGGCTTCGCGTGCCCGGGGTTTCTGGAGCGAGCGCTGGTAAGACTTGATTACCGCAAGCACCACAAAGCCGATCGCAATCAACAGCAGGATCTTCAACACGTCATCGCCTCCCTAACCGCGCCGAGGATAGCATGGCGGCGCGCTTCAGCCGTTCGCGGTACCGACACCGGGCGTTGGCGCGGCGCCGGTGTCTCTTGTCGGATTTTTTTACATTACGGGTGGTGACGACCACAGGGCTGCAATGCCCTGCGCGGAATCGGCCGGAAATTTAATTGTGAACAATGAGTTACATGAGTGACTGCCATTTTGGCGTGGAAATTGCTCTTTCGTCACCATTCGTAAAGACTTGTTTTGTCGGGTTTTCCTCTTAATTTTTCGTATGGTCCTATAAGGTAAATCAAAATGATTGCTATCAGAACGGTCGGTGTTGCGGCCTTCCTGGCTTCAAGTGCCTTGCTGAGCGGACAGGCTGCCGCGGTACCTGTCACGGTGGCGGGCGCAACCGTCAGCTTCACCTTCGACAGCGCCCTGGCGGGGCTCTTCGGGGCTCCGACCGTCAGCGGGGATTCGCTATTTTTCACCCCCGTCAACTTCAAGGCCTTCTCCAGCAACAATGGCTTCGTTCAGGCCGGCCAGACCTTCAATGTCGCGGTGACCGCCAACACGGGTTACCAGATCGCCTCGGCCGGGCTGGCCGAATCGGGCGACTACTACAACATCAATACTTCCGGCCTCGAGGGCGTGGCGGTGGCCGGCCAGCTCCGGCTGACCGATCTGGAGGCGCCCTTTACCCCGGCGGTGACCAGCGCGATCAGCACCCCGGCGCCGTTGACCGCCACCACCACCTTCCCCGTGGGATTTTCGACGACGAACTGGACGGCAAGTGCCCATGCCGCGGTGCCGCTGGGGTGGGGCGGCGTGGACGCGATTCCCACGGCGGTCAACGTCACCATCGAGAACCTCTTGCTCGCCAGCAGCCTCAACGCCGCCAGCGCGGCCTTCATCGAGAAGAAATTTGCCGGCCTGGAAATCGTCACCACGCCGGTACCCGAGGCGGACAACTATGCCCTGTTCCTGGCGGGCTTGGGCATCATCGGCTATCTCGCGCGGCGACGGCATCTCCGGACCTGACGGTATCCGTTCCGGCAGAATTGGCCCCGGACGGGGCCGTTCTATTTCTGGCGGCCGGTCGCGATCTGGTACAGTTGGCGCGTTGCCCCTTGGCTCATGGCATAGCGATTGCAACCCGCACGCAATGCTTGCATGACATCATCGAACAATGACCAACCACAACCAGTGGCTGTTTCGCCAGCAGCTTTCTGTTGTCTCGCTGACCAAGATCCTGCTCGACCCCTTTGTGGCCGTGCTGGTGCTGATTGGCTGCACGTTCTATTTTCACGAGCCGTTCAAGGGGCCGTACCCCATCCTGGCGCTCATCGTCTTCACCCTCACCTTCCCCGGCAAGTGGCCCGAAGTCACCCTGCGCGCCTTCTGGAACGAAGTCGTCATGCCGTGGTTCTTTCTCTCCGGCCTCATCCTGCTGTTCGGCTTTTCCACCGGCTATCTCGACTGGTTCCCGCCGAATCTGGTGATCGCCTGGATGCTCATCACCCCCGTGGCCATGTATGTCGCCCACCGCGTCGTGCGCAAACTGCTGCCGCGACTGCTGCTGCTCGAAGGCGGGCGGCGGCGCGCCATCATCGTCGGGGCAGGGCACCTGGGCACCGAACTGCGCGGCCGCTTTGCCAACGACCGCGCCCTGGGGGTGGACGTCGTCGGCTTCTTCGACGACCGGGCCATGGCCCGCACCGAACTTTCCGACCCCAAGCGGCTGCTGGGCAAGCTCGCCGACATCCCCGACTACGTCAACCGCAACGGCATCGACCTCGTCTACATCACCCTGCCCATGGCCTCGCAGCCGCGCACCCTCAACCTGCTCGATGCCCTGCGCGACACCACCGCCTCGGTCTATTTCGTGCCGGATATCTTCGTCTCCGACCTCATCCAGGCGCGCGTCGACCATATCCACGGCATGCCCGTCGTCGCGCTCACCGAATCGCCCACCCTCGGCGTTTCAGGCATCGGCAAGCGCATCAGCGACATCGTCATCGCCAGCCTCATCCTGCTGCTGATCTGGCCCGTCCTGCTCGTCGTCGCCATCGGCGTGAAACTCTCCTCGCCCGGCCCCGTCATCTTCAAGCAGCGCCGCTACGGGCTCGACGGCCAGGAAATCCTCGTCTACAAGTTCCGCTCCATGACCGTGTGCGAAGACGGCGAACAGGTCAAACAGGCCGGCCGTTGCGACACCCGGATCACCCCCTTCGGCGCCTTCATCCGAAAAACCTCGCTCGACGAGCTACCCCAGTTCATCAACGTGCTGCAGGGCCGCATGAGCGTCGTCGGCCCCCGCCCGCACGCCGTCGCCCACAACGAGCAGTACCGCAAGCTCATCAAGGGCTACATGCTCAGGCACAAGGTCAAGCCCGGCATCACCGGCTGGGCGCAGGTCAATGGCCTCAGGGGCGAAACCGAAACCCTCGAGAAAATGCGCGCCCGCATCCAGTACGACATCGACTACATGCGCAACTGGTCGCTCATGTTCGACCTCATGATCATCGGCAAGACGCTGGCCGTGGTCTGGCGCGACCAGAACGCCTATTGAGCGAGGGGCGCTTGCCGGGGAAACTGTCCGTGTATGTTGTGAAATGCGCCTGCGCCACGCATTGAGCACGCTGAGAAAATCGGTTGTCGCACGCCCTGTTGCATCAAGAGAAGCGTCACGAACCGTGTGCGCGGACGTTTTTCAGAACGCATCGCCTGAATTTTATAGATTGATATAGAGGACCAATCGCTAGCAACACATTGAGGCCGGAGCGCGTCATTTGTGCAGCAAGGGACTCGATGGTTTATTGATATGGCAGTGTGAATAGTTTTTTCATGATAATTAAAATAATTTATTGATAATGTAATGTCGATAAAATTTACACAAGATAGTTTTCGACTGGATTGTAAGTAAATATTTGATTAATAATAATAATTGTGCATGTTGTGTAGTCTGTGAGTAGTCAGAAGTGGAATTGATCCAGATAATCCGGCCGTTCTGACAGTTTTAAATGTCGGATTTTTTTACATCGGTACTTTAGAACTACTGGCCCAAGAAAATCGCCCTTAATGATTTATTGGATAAGGCGATGAATAATAAAGAAATATGTTCTCTGCGCTATATTCTGGAACAGACGTTGCTTTATTCCCGTCGCCGCGAAGGGATTCATGGGTGCCGGCCAGGCCGATGCCAAGTGGCAGGAGGATGTAGCAAGGTAATTCGATCGAAAACTTATCTACATGAGGAGATGCACAAAATGAAATTCACGATGACAAAAATTGCAGCAGGTCTGCTGTTTGCCGTAACCGCGACGGGCGCTCAGGCAGCTAGCGTTGTTTCCTGGAATCTGGTGGACTTCAACAACGACGGTTTGATGAGCGATTTCGCTTTCTTTTCGGCGCCCACTGGCAACTCTAGCAACAAATTCGGCGCTGCTGTCACCTCGGCCCCCACGCCTGCAACGGGTCCTTGTGCTGACGGCGTCTGCGATCCTATTGCCATGAATACTGGTGAAATTGGGACCAACGTGTTTTCGACTGGCTTCAATTTCGGTGGTACAGGTGTCTTTGCTCCCAAAGTTGCAAATGCAAGTGGCACGGGCAACATTGCTGCTGATATTACTGGTGGGACCCTGACTTTCTCCGCTCTGGATTTTGCGGGCGTGTTTGGCGGGCAGAATTTTTATTTGGCCCCTGACAATATCAATGCTGTCAACGTAGAAACCCTTACTAATTTGGGAGGGGGTAACTATGGTGTAGTGGTCCGTTATGTTGGCACCATTAACAATCCGGCTAGCCCGTTCGACAATTTTGCGGCTAACTGGCGCCTGGAAGGCGTGATGGCCACGGTTCCCGAGGCTTCCACCTACGGCATGATGCTGGCAGGTCTGGGCTTGGTTGGCTTTGCAGTGCGTCGGCGCAAACTGGTCGCGTAATCAATCGTATCAGTGGGCGTGCAAGCGTCTGCGTTCAAGAATGCGACGAGGAAACTCGTCGCATTTTTTTGGCGCTGGTTGTCCTGACGAGTTGCTTCGGAACAACGGCCCGCGTATTTTCAGTGCAAGTGGTCGATGACGCGTCGACAATGTTTGGCGGAATTGTTACGCTTTTAGCAGTTTTGCCTTCGCAACCTGCCGCGAGTGAAACCAATAAATTTATGAGGAGGAATGGTCTTGAATAAACTTAGATACACCGTGCTGACGGCCGCCTTGATGGCGGCCTCCAGTGCCTATGCAACCAACGGCTATTTCCTGCCCGGGTCGGGGTTTCGCTCACAAGGCATGGGCGGGGTCGGAATTGCCTATGGCCGCGATGCGCTGTCCGTTGCCGCCAACCCGGCCAATGCCGTGAATACCGGCATGCGGGGCGATATCGGTGTTGGGATATTCAACCCCGAGCGGGGCGCGAGCGTGTACCCGGATCCTGCCACGCCAGTGGTGGGTTTCGGTTTCTTCGGCAACACCGAGAGCGACAGCAAGTATTTCATCGTGCCTGAAATGGGATTTACGATGCCGCTCACCGACAGGTTGCACGTTGGTCTCGCCGTGGTGGGTAATGGCGGCATGAATACCAACTATCCGGAAAACTTTTTTGCGACTGGCACTGTTCCCACGGACAAGAAGCTTGGCGTTGACCTGAACCAGTTGCTGGTGCCGATCAGCGTGGCGTACAAGGTTAACGAACAGCATGCGATTGGTGCGTCGCTGGTGCTGGCTGAAACCCGTTTCCGTGCCTATGGCATGGATTCGTTCGTTAATTTCGATGCATTTTTCCCGATCACAAGCGACCCAGCCCATTTGACCAACCAGGGATTTGATTATTCCTATGGCGCGGGGATCAAGCTGGGCTGGCTGGGAAGTTTCTTCGACGATCGCTTGTCGGTCGGTTTGGCGTACACGTCACGCACTTACATGTCCAAGTTCGACAAGTATCGCGGTCTGTTTGCGGAGCAGGGCGATTTCGATATTCCCGAGAATTACGGCATTGGCGTCGCATTCAAGCCCAGGAAAAATCTGGTGATCGCTGCAGATGTTTTCCGGATCAACTACAGTGACATTGCTTCCGTTGGCAATCCGGGGATGTGTGTCGATACCAATCCGACGTCAGGCGGCTTCTGCATACCGTCCATCACCGACCCCACCAAGGAGCTTGGCAACGACAACGGGATGGGGTTTGGCTGGAAAGACCAGACGGTATACAAACTTGGGATTCAGTACGGCGTCAACAAGCGCCTGCAGGTCCGGGCCGGGTACAACTACGGCAAATCACCGATCCCCGACGATCCCAATTTTGGCGGGGATAATGCAGTGACGTTCAACCTGCTGGCTCCCGCGACGGTTGAGCATCATTATTCGCTCGGATTCACTTACAAGGCCAATGAGAACCTCGAGGTGACGGGCACCTACATGTATGTGGCCAGCAATAGTCAGGGCAGTGGCAACCTGAACATCATTGACCACGGCGATTTCAATATGCACCAGAACCTCTTCGCGTTGTCGCTCGGCTGGGTCCTTGATCCAGGGCCGAAGACGCAGGAGGAATACGGCGACGCCGACTGGGCCGGCATCAACTTCGACGGCTGGTACGCGGGTCTCGGTTTTGGCCAGTCGAAATACGAGGATGTCGACCAGACCTCGGCCAATACCCGTACCGAGGGCTGGAAGGTCTATGCCGGCTACCAGTTCAACAAGTACCTGGGCGTCGAAGGCGGCTATGTCAACCTCAACGACATGAGCGGCATCAAGGGTACGGTGCGCACCAATATCGATACCGACGCGTGGGCGCTGTCCGCGGTGCTGAGCTATCCCGTCACCAACAAGCTTTCCGTGATGGGCAAGGCGGGCATGGCCTACATGCTGGCCGACGTGCGTACCAAGAACGGCGCGGCGCTCGCTGTGACGAAGGGTGATGACAGCTATGAGCCGACCTACGGCGTGGGCGTGAAGTATGCGCTGCTCGACAACCTCGATGTGCGCGCCGAGTGGGATCGCTACGACCGCAGCAACATGAACATCGACCTGATTTCTGCCGGCATGGCGGTCAAGTTCTGATTTTCGTCTGCAGGCGAATCAAAGCCGGGGCCGGCGCCCCAAGGCTTTGATTTGAAGTGCCACCACTCTGGCTTAATGGCCGCTTCGCTCACAAGGCGAAGCGGCTTTTTTTCGTCGAGCAAAATTGCCAGCTGGGCGCGGCTATGCGCCCCTGCCGCTGGATAATCTCATGCCAAGATTTGGTTTATGCACATTAAAATATCATTCATGCTTCGATTTGTGGCTGCATTAATGATAAATTTATGTATATGAGTAGTGAGTGCACTATCCAGCTCTTTGCCGCCGGGCAATGGCACGTTGTCGCACATGTCAGCTTATTGGGCGACGCTGCGCGAGGGTGGCGCGCGGCCACTTATACGGGCTATGCAGCCGAGTGGGCCTTGTCGCACCCCGGGGCGGTAGATGCGTGGGCGCTGGGCAGCCAGTTCGAGGTTGGGCTCAAGCCCTGGAAGCTCGAGCACTGGCCCGTCTTTCTCTTGGACATGCTGCCGCAAGGCTATGGCCGTGGGGAGCTTCTGCGCCAACTTGGCCTCCCTGAGACTGCCGAGGCAGACGCCGATTGGCCCTTGCTCCTGACAGGGGCAGGCAATCCCATCGGCAACCTGCGGGTGAAGGAAGCCGCAGACTGGCTATCGAGCCGTATCGGCACGGTCAGGGGCTTTACCGACGATGAGGTTGCGGCCCGCTCAGAAAACTTCATGGGTTATCTGAGCCAGCATGGCCTATTCGTGGCCGGGTCCTCCGGTGTGCAAGGGGAATGGCCCAAGATCCTCCTCGCCCGGGCCAGGGACGGGCTGCTCTATCTGGACCATACGCTTCCAGATGCGGAGTCCGTAGAGCACTACATCGTCAAGTTTGGTCGCGGCCCTAACGAGCGCCTGGCCGCCATCCTGCGGCACGAGGCAGCCTACATGGCCATCGCCGCCCATCTGGGGCTGCGCGTGCATGCCCCGCTGAACCTGCGTGACCGCGCCCTCTTAATCCCGCGGTTCGACCGGGTCGTGGAAGACGGTCGGGTTACGCGACTGGGGCAGGAAAGTCTGGCTGCGCTCATGGGCATGGCGGGCTTCGGAGTTGCGCCTGCCCACGACGACGTTTGCGTTCGCCTTGTCAGGACGTGCAGCCAGCCTGCGGTCGAAGTGCTCGAGTATCTGAAGCGCGACGTCGCCAATCTGGCCTTCGGCAACAAGGACAACCACGCCCGCAACACCGCTATCCAGCGCGACTTCGCGGGCAATATAAGGTTGACGCCTGTCTTCGACTTTGCCCCCATGTACCTGCACCCGGATGGACTGGCGAGGCGCATGAGATGGCAGGGGAAAGAGCAGCCCCAAGTGGACTGGAAAGCAGTTCTGGACGCGGTGTGCGAGCGCACGGGATTGGCGCGTGAAGCGCTTGTGGCAGGCCTGCAATCCCTGGCCGGGCCCTTGCGCGAAGTGGCCGAAATGGGCCCTGACTTCGGCCTGGAGCCCGAGGTGCACCGGTACCTGATGCCGGGCATCATCGCCCAGGCCCAGGCCATGGAACTGCTCCAATAGAGGAATCTGCATGGATCGACGCTATAAGCCCCTGACCCTTTCCCAGCAGATGGAATTGAGGCGGCAGGTGATGGAAGATTTGCTGTCTCATCCCGAATGGTCACTACAGGAAGCGGTGTGCCACATGAAGAAAGGGCTGCGCCTGACTACCGCTGAACTGGCCAAGCTGGCCGGGGTGTCCTTCCGGACGGTGCAGAACATCGAACGCGGCGTCAGCCTGGGCACCGTTCAAACCCTGTCCCGCATCCTTGGCGTGCTGGGGCTTCGGCTATCCGTGGCGCAAGATTCGGGGCAGGAGAACCGAACCCGCGCCTAGCTCGAAGGCAGGGCAATTTACCTGCGGTTTCCAGCACTTTGTCTTGACGCCTAGGCCCAACCCGGCTTTTTTCTGCGGCGGCCAGATTGTTATCTGGGCCTGGGCGGTTTGTCTGCGGATTCTCATTCAATAAGAATCGGCGCCTGGCCCATAAAAATAATCCAGTACTTTTTGGGCCCTGGCCCGCAATCTGCTACCGGTTTCCGGCAGTGCGTTTGCTGTAACATTCGTACCACATAATTGCCAACAACCTGGATTTGAGGAAGACGACATGCAAGTTTCGAAGAAGGTTTATCTCTCCCTGCTGATCGCCGCCGTGCTGGCTACGGGCTGCGGCGACAAGAAGGAGGGCGCGGATGGCGGCGACAAGCCGGCGACGCAGGTCGCGGCCAAGGTCAACGGCACCGAGCTCACGGTGCATCAGGTGAATTTTGCGCTGCAGCGGATTCCCAATCTGGACAAGAACAACACCAAGGCGGCGTCGCTGCAGGTGGTGAAGGGCCTGGTGGATCAGGAACTCCTGGTGCAGAAGGCCGAGGCCGACAAGCTCGACCGCGATCCGGCGGTGGTGCAGGCGCTCGACGCGGCTCGCCGCCAGATTCTGGCCGATGCCTACATGAGCCGCAAACTGGGCACGCCGGCCGAGCCGAGCGATGCCGAGGTGTCGGATTACTTCAACAAGCATCCCGAGCTTTTCAGCAACCGCAAGATCTACCGCCTGCAGGAAATCTCGATCAAGGCGCCCAAGGACAAGCAGGAGGCCATCCGCGCGCAACTTGCCGCGTCGAAGACGCTGAATGATTTCGGAGCCTGGCTCAATGCGCAAAACATTCCTGCCAAGGCCGCGCAGGGCGTGAAACCGGCTGAGCAGTTGCCGATGGAGATCCTGCCCAGGCTGGCAAGCATGCCGGATGGCCAAGCGATGGTGGTGAACACGCCGGACGGCCTGCTGGTGATCGTGCTGGCCGGTTCGCAGGCGCAGCCGGTGACGCTGGAACAGGCCAAGCCGGCCATCGCCCGCGCCCTTCAGCAGCAAGCACGGCAGAAGGCCGCCAAGGCCGAACTGGATGCCTTGCGCGCGGCCGCCAAGATCGAATA
>JAIWOS010000008.1 GCA_020217265.1 Thiobacillus sp.
CGTGGGCGAATTCGCCGACGCCGGCAAGGAAGCCGCGGCGCCCGCCGCTGCCGAGCCAGCGAAGCCGGCCGCAGAAGCTGCGCCCGGCGCGGACGCCGACGCGATCAGCAAGGGAATTTCGGGCCTGAAATAAGGCAGATACAAGACGCAAGAGGCAAGATGCACTTGGGCGCGCGCATGCGCGCGCCGCTTTTTGACTTGAACCTTGCTTCTTGAACGACGAGCCTGTTCTTGATGTCTCCCATTATCGTCCGAGCCCTGCCGTTCGCGCTGTATATCGCGCTGCTGGCAATCGAGGGCGTATTGCCCGATCTGGCGCCCGCCTTCGACGTGCGCTGGCTCTACCCGCTGAAAGCCGGGCTGGTGGCGCTGGCGCTGGCGGTATTGTGGCGGCATTACGCCGAACTCAAGGCCTGGGGCTTGTCGGCGGCCAATCTTGCGGTGTCGGTTGCGGTTGGCGTCGCGGTGCTGGTGCTGTGGGTGAATCTCGACGCCGGCTGGATGCTGATGGGCGAGCCGGGCAAGGGCTACGACCCGCGCGACGCTGCGGGCAACATCGACTGGCTGCTGGTCGCTTTCCGCATTGCCGGCGCCGCGCTGGTGGTGCCGCTCATGGAAGAACTCTTCTGGCGCTCGTTTCTGCAGCGCTGGGTGCAGCAGCCCGATTTTCTCGCGCTCGACCCGGCAAGGATAGGCGTCAAGGCACTCGTCATCGCCAGTGCGCTGTTCGCCATCGAGCACCTGCAATGGTTTGCCGGCCTCGTCGCCGGTCTGGCCTACGGCTGGCTCTATATTCGCACCCGCACGCTGTGGGCGCCGGTCGTTGCGCACGCCGTCACTAACGGCGGACTCGGCGCCTATGTCGTCGCAACGGGGCAGTGGAGCTTTTGGTGAGCATGCGGCTGGTCTGGGCAGCGGCGGCCGCGCTGCTTGCGTTGCCCGCGCAGGCGCGCGAGGGCGACACCTTCCGGCCCTTTCTTTCAGCCGGCTACTACAACGACAGCAACCTGTTCCGCCTGGACGAGAACGAAAGCCCAGGCACCCCGCGTTCAGACCGCTACGCGCTGTATCAGGGAGGGTTCAACGTAGACTGGAAGCCGGGCCGCCAACAGGTGGTCGTCAACGCCACCAAGACGCTGATCCGCTACGACCGCAACACCTTTCTGGATTTCGACGGCGACGACCTCAAGGCGACCTGGAACTGGCGTCTGGGCAACCGCCTGTCGGGCAACCTCGGCGCGTCGAAATCGACCAGCCAGAGCAGTTTTTCCGACATCGGTCTGGTGAACAACAGCGTCGACCGCGAACGTCGCTACGGTCGTGCCGAGTGGGAATTCCACCCGCGCTGGCGCATCGGCGGCGGGGTGGAGCGGCTGGATAACACCAACAGCGCAGCCTCGCAGGCCTCACAAAACGTGACGCAGACCGCGCGCGACGTGCTGCTGAGCTACCGGACGCCCAAGGGCAGTTCGTTAAGCGCACAGGTGCGGCGCACCGACGCGGAATTTCCCAATCCGCAGGTGCTGGCCCAGACCTGCTCGGTTTTCATTTTCTGCCCTCCGTTCCCTTTCATCCCGAGCGTAGTGGCAGACAACAGCTTCAAGCAGACCGAGTACAACCTGCTGGGCGACTGGCGCATCTCTTCCAAACTCAGCCTGCGTGGCCAGGCCGGCTGGGTCGATCGCAGCTACGAAAACGTGCTGCGCGGTAATCTGGCCGGGCCGCCGCAACTCAAACAGCGGCCCGATTTTTCCGGCTTTGCCGGTCGTGCCAGTGCCGACTGGTTTCCCACTGTGCGTACTCTGCTGAGTATTGTCGCCTACCAGGAACTGGGCGGCGCCACTGACCTCAATGCCAGCTCGGTGCTGAAAAAGGGCGCGAGCCTCAACGGCGTGTGGCTGTTTCGCGAAAAATGGCGGCTGAACGCCGGTGCCACGTTCGAGAACCGCGCCTACAAGGGTGATCCCGGCACAACGGCGACGCAGCGCAACGACGACACGCTGGGCGGATCGCTCGGCGTGAGCTACACGCCGATCGACGCGGTCTCGATCGACCTGGGCCTGCAGGCGGGGCGTCGGGATTCCAACTTTTCCGGCGAGAATTACAGCTTTCGCACGCTGTATCTGAATGTGCGGGGGGATTTCTAAGGGTTCGCGGCAGATGTGGGCCGGGAACGGGTTTTGCACACAAAGACTAATTCAGTAGACAAGGCAGGCAGGGGTTGTCTGTAACCTGAACCTTGTACCTTGCAAGAGATTTTTGGAGAGAGCAATGAACAAGCTGTGGCGTAGTGTCTGGATGGTGTGCGCGCTCTTGCTGGCCATGCCGGCGTGGAGCGCGGACAGCGAGTACCGCATGGGGACCGGCGACGTGGTGCGCATCACCGTGTACGGCAACCCGGACCTCACCACCGAGGCGCGCGTCGGCGAGTCGGGCAGCATCACCTTCCCGCTGATCGGCCAGGTGAAGGCGGCCGGCCAGACGCCCGCCGCGGTGGAAAAGGACGTGGCCTCGCGTCTTTCCAAGGGCGGTTTCATCGTCGATCCCAACGTCAACCTCAACGTGGTGCAGTACCGCGGCCAGCAGGTGTCGGTGCTGGGCCGAGTCAACCGTCCCGGCAAGTACAACCTGGAGCGCAGCAGTCGTGTGACCGACGTGCTTGCGCTCGCCGGCGGCGTGATCATCGACGGCGCCGACACCGCGACCCTCGTGCGCACCCGCGACGGCAAGACCGAATACCGCGACATCGACCTCATCGCCCTGTTCAGGCCGGGCGGCGAGACGAACGATGTGCCGGTGCAGGACGGCGACATCCTCAACGTTGCGCGCCAGCCCATGTTCTACATCTACGGCGAAGTGCAGCGTCCCGGCGCCTTCCGCCTGGAGCAGAACATGAGCGTGGTGCAGGCGCTGTCGCTGGGCGGCGGCGTCACGCCGCGCGGTACCCAGCGGGGAATACGCATCCTGCGCCGCGATGACAAGGGGGGCATGCAGGAAATCGAGGTCAAGCTCGCCGACCCGGTGAAAAAGGACGACGTGATCTACGTCAAGGAAAGCCTGTTCTGAGGACCGCCGAACATGAACTTCACCCAATTCCTGCTGATTCTCAACGCGCGCAAGTGGATCATATTCGGCGTGCTCGCGCTCACCGTTGCCGTTACCGCCGCCGTCAGCCTGCTGCTGCCGAAGGAATACACGGCATCTACCCAGGTCATCGTCGATTCCAAGAGCAAGGACCCGTTCACCGGCCAGCTGCTCCCGGCGCAGATGTTCCCCGGCTACATGGCGACCCAGATCGACATCATCAACAGCGACAATGTCGCGCGCCGGGTGGTGCGCGAACTCAAGCTGGCCGACAACCCGGCCACGCGCACCGCCTTCCAGCAGGCCACCGATGGCAAGGGCGACATCGAAGCCTGGCTGGCGAGTGTGCTGCTGCCCAAGCTCAAGGCCGAGCCCTCACGTGAATCGAGCATCATCAACATCAGTTACTCGGGGGCCGATCCGCAATTCGCAGCGGCGCTGGCCAATGCCTTCGCCAAGGCCTACATCGAAACCAGTCTCGACCTGAGGCTTGCCCCGGCCAAGCAGACCGCCGAATGGTTCGACCGACAGATCACCCAGCTGCGTGCCAACCTCGACCAGGCCCAGCAGAAGCTCACGGCCTACCAGCGCGAGAAGGGTATCGTCGAATCCGAAGAACGGCTCGACGTGGAAACCCGCCGCATGGCCGATCTTGCCGGGCAGATCGTGGGCGCGCAGTCGCTGGCATTCGACGCCAGCTCACGCACGCGCGACAGCGCCAACCTGCCCGAGGTGAACAACAGCCCCGTCGTGCAGAATCTGAAAGTGCAGATCGCACAGGGCGAGGGCAAGCTCGCCGAAATGGGCAAGCGCGTAGGCGTGAACCACCCGGACTACCAGCGCCTGCAGGCCGAAGTGGCAAGCTACAAGGCCAAGCTCGCGACTGAACTCGGCACCGCCACGCGCGGCGTGGGCGCCACCGCCGGTGCGGCGCGCCAGCGGGTGAGCGAACTCTCCGCTGCGTTCGAGCGCCAGAAAGCCAAGGTGCTGGCACTCAAGCAGCAGCGCGAGGAAGCTGCTCTACTCGCGCGTGACGTGGAAAACGCCCAGCGAATTTACGATTCCGCTTTGCAACGCTATGGGCAGAGCCGCATGGAAGCGCAATCGACGCAGACCGACCTGTCGATCCTCAACCCGGCCACGCCGCCGACACAGGCGTCCAAACCGCGGGTGTTTCTCAACATCCTGATTGCGCTCTTCATGGGCACCTTGCTGGGTGTGGGCATCGGCTTCCTGGTCGAACTGCTCGACCGTCGCGTGCGTTCGGGGCAGGACATCTCCGCCGCGCTGGAAATCCCGGTGCTTGCCGAAGTGCGCACCCGCAGCCGTTTCACCGACATGCTGCACCGCCTGTTCCGCCGCAACCGTGCGGCGATGGCCTGAGAAAGAATCGAGGTTCCCCATGAATTCCCCCATCTCTCCCAGCGCGCAGTCCAGCATCGTCGAGGCCGCCGCCACCATCCGCGCCGAGGCCAACATCGGCAAGCTGCTGCAGGATGCGGGCAAGCTGAAACCGCAGGACATGGAGCGCGTGCTCGCGCTCCAGCAGAAGGAAAACCTGCGCTTCGGCGAAGCCGCGCAAAAGCTTGGCCTGGTCACCGAGGACGACATCCGGCTGGCGCTGTCGCAGCAGTTCGAGTATCCCTATATTCCCGCGGCTGAAGCCGGCCTCAACCCGGAACTCTTTGCCGCCACCGCGCCCTACGGCAAGCAGGCCGAGGCCCTGCGCTCGGTACGCTCCGAACTTCTGCTGCGCTGGTTCAAGGACGGCCGCAAGACGCTGGCCATCGGCAGCGCGCGCGCCGACGAAGGCGCAAGCACGCTTGCCGCCAACCTCGCCGTGCTGTTCGCGCAGATGGGCCGCAAGGTGCTGCTGGTGGACGCCAACATGCGTACGCCCCGCCAGCAGGGCATCTTCAAGCTCGACAACAGCATGGGGCTGTCGGACATCCTGGCCGAGCGGGTGCCTTCGGTACAGGTGCGCGGGGTCAAACCCTTCAATACGCTGAACATCCTGCCCGCCGGTTCGCCGCCGCCCAACCCGGCCGAACTGCTGGCGCGGCCGGCATTTGGCGCGCTGCTCGCCGGGCTCGAAACCAGCTACGACATCGTGCTGATCGACACCGCGCCCTCGCAGGCGGCCTCCGATTTCCAGCTCGTCGCCGCGCGCGTCGGCGGCGTGCTCCTTGCCAGCCGCCGCAACGTCAGCCGGCTCACGCCGCTGATCGAGCTGAAGGACAAGATCGTCATGACGGGTGCCCAGGTCGTGGGTGCCGTGGTAATGGACTGAACGCATCATGAATACGCTCGCCCCCCGTGAACCGCTGCTCGCCGCGCTGTCGCCCCTCAAAACCTGGTGGCCGGTGGTGGTCGGCCTCCTGGTGCTCTACGTGCCCACCTACTCGATGCTGGCGCACGGCTTGTGGAATTCCGACGACCACGCCCATGGCCCCATCGTGCTGGCGGTTGCGCTCTTTCTGCTGTGGCAGAAGCGCGCCGTGTTCGAGGCCGCCGCCGCCGTGCCCACCCGTGGCCAGGTTATGGCGGGCTGGGTCTTGCTCGTCGTCGGCCTGCTGGCCTATGCGCTCGGCCGCTCGCAGGACATCCTGCTGTTCGAGGTCGGCTCGCAGATCCCGGTCATTCTGGGGGCCATCCTCGTCACCCAGGGCATGCGGGCCGCGCGGGCGGTGTGGTTCGCCTTGTTCTTCCTGCTGTTCATGATTCCGCTGCCGGGCTTCGTGGTGGACGCCGCCACCGGCCCGCTCAAGCAGTACATTTCCATCATCGCCGAGCAGGTGCTGTACGCGGCGGGATATCCCATCGCGCGCAGCGGCGTTACGCTCACCGTGGGGCAGTACCAGCTGCTGGTGGCGGATGCCTGCTCCGGCCTGCACTCCATGTTCAGCCTGTCGGCCATGGGCCTCCTGTACCTGTACTTGATGCAGCACACCAGCCTGGCGCGCAACCTCGTGATCATGGCGGCCATCCTGCCGATTGCGTTTGCCGCCAACATCGTGCGCGTGATGGTGCTGGTGCTCGTGACCTACCATCTGGGCGACGAGGCCGGGCAGGGCTTCCTGCACGGCTTTGCCGGCATCATGCTGTTCATCATCGGCCTCCTGTTCCTGTTTGCGCTGGACGGCCTGCTGGGCTTCATCTTCCCCGACCGGCCGCGCAGCCAGCCGGCTAACCAAGGGAGCGCATCATGACCGCATTCAGCCTCAAGCACCTCGTCGTTGGCCTGTGCATGCTCGCCGCCGCCGGGCTGGCGCTGGCGCTGAAGCCCACGCAGCGCATTGCCGACGCCGGCCCCAAGATCGATCTCGAAACGCTGATCCCCAAGGAATTCGCCGACTGGAAGATCGACGCAACCATTGCTCCGCTCATCGCCAACCCCGAGCAGGAGGCGCTCATCAACAAGATCTACAACCAGACGCTCACGCGAACCTACGTCAACGCCAAGGGCGAACGCGTCATGCTCTCCATCGCCTACGGCGGCGACCAGAGCGACAACATGGCGGTGCACAAGCCCGAGATTTGCTACCCCGCGCAGGGCTTCCAGATCCTCAAGAGCCCCGCCATCAGCACCTTCCGCACCGGCGAAGGCGATATTCCCGTCAAGCGCCTGGTGGCCGGCCAGGGGCCGCGCATCGAACCTATCACCTACTGGACGACCGTGGGCGACGCGGTCGAAGTCAGCGGCCTGAAATGGAAGCTGAAACAGCTCAAGTACGGCCTCACCGGCCAGATTCCGGATGGCCTCTTGTTCCGCGTTTCCAGCATCCAGGCCGACGATGCCGCCGCGTATCGCATCCAGGACGAGTTCACGCGGGCGATGCTGAAGGCAATGAATCCGCAACAACGCGAGCGCATCATCGGCAACCCGGCCAGCGCGGGTTAATCGCGCCCAACTCCAACCACTCCATATCAACATGAATAAAAAAGCACTCATCACCGGCGTTACCGGCCAGGACGGCGCCTACCTCGCAGAATTCCTGTTGAACAAGGGCTACGAGGTTCACGGCATCAAGCGCCGCACCTCGCTCTTCAACACCGACCGCATCGATCACCTCTACCAGGACCCGCACGAGACGAACCGCAAGTTCATCCTGCACCACGGCGACCTCACCGATTCGTCCAGCCTGATCCGCATCATCCAGCAGGTGCAGCCCGACGAAATCTACAACCTCGCCGCGCAGAGCCACGTGGCGGTGAGCTTCGAGGAACCCGAATACACCGCCAACTCCGACGCGCTCGGCGCGCTGCGCATCCTCGAAGCCATCCGCATCCTGGGGCTGGAAAAGAAAACCCGCTTCTATCAGGCGTCCACCTCCGAACTCTTCGGCCTGGTGCAGGAAATCCCGCAAAAGGAAACCACGCCGTTCTACCCGCGCAGCCCCTACGCCGTCGCCAAGCTCTACGCCTACTGGATCACCGTCAACTACCGCGAGGCCTACGGCATGTATGCCTGCAACGGCATCCTGTTCAACCACGAGTCGCCCATCCGCGGCGAAACCTTCGTCACCCGCAAGATCACCCGCGCGCTGGCCCGCATCAAGCTGGGGCTGCAGGACTGCCTGTTCCTGGGCAACATGGACGCCAAGCGCGACTGGGGCCACGCCAAGGACTACGTGGAAATGCAGTGGCTGATGCTGCAGCAGGAGAAACCCGAGGACTTCGTCATCGCCACCGGCGTGCAGTACAGCGTGCGCGACTTCGTCAACGCCGCCGCGAAGGAACTCGGCATGAGCATCCGCTGGGAAGGGCGGGGCGTCGATGAAAAAGGCTACGATGCCAATGGCAAGTGCATCGTCGCCGTCGATCCGCGCTACTTCCGTCCCACTGAGGTCGAAACCCTGCTCGGCGACCCCGCCAAGGCCAAGGCCAAGCTGGGCTGGACGCCCAGAATCACGTTCGACGAACTCGTCGCCGAAATGGTGCGCGAAGACCTGAAAGCCGCCGAGCGCGACGAACTGGTGAAGAAGCACGGCTACAAGGCCATGGATTACCATGAGTGAAAGCCTGTCCTTGTCCGGGCCAGAAGAGGCATCGGCCGAGCTGTTGAACAGACTCAGGACATTGCTTGAGGGCACGGCCGGGCTGGATTTTGCCGTGCTGGTCGGCAGCCGCGCCGCCAATCGCGCGCGTTTCGACAGTGATTGGGACATCGCCGTGCAATGGCATGCGACCGGGCCCTGGGTGCAGATCCTGGGCGAACAGGAAACCCTCCGCAGGGCCATTGCAGAAACCCTGAATGTGACGCCCGACTGCATCGACCTCATCGACCTCGCGCGCGCGAATCTGGCCATGCGGGCCAGCGTGGCGGAAGACGGCCGGGTGCTCAAGGGTGAAGATTCGCTCGAATGGGCACGCTTTCTCACGCGGACCTGGCGCGAACTCGAAGACTTCTATTGGGAACAGTCCCATGCGTCTTGACCTGTACCAGGCAGAAACAGCACGCATTGCGACCGAGCAATCCGCCTTGCTGGCCGTGGCCAGAAAACGCCTTGCCGACGGGCTGGCCCTGAGCCCGCTGGAGCAAAGCGGCGTGCTGCACGCCTTGCAGAAACTTATCGAGAATGCCATCGGGAAAGCCAAGCAACTCCTCAAGACGCATGACGAAGTTGTACCGGTTTCAGCCTACGATGCCTTCGCCGCATTGGCGCGGCGCGGGACTATTCCCCAGGACCAGCTCCCGGCCTGGAATGCTGTTATCGGCCTGCGTAATCGGATCGTTCATGACTACATGAACATCGACATTGCGCGTGTTCAGGAACTGGTTGCTCAGGGGCGCTACGAATTCGTGACGGAATTCCTGCTGAAACCCGTTCGATGAATAGGCGTGTGGAGAAAGTTCATGGACCTGAATGATCGCGTTCGGCAGACACTGGAACAGCACGGCGGTACCCGCTTGGCCATTCTGTTTGGCTCGCTGGCCAAAGGGCGCGCGACCGCGGAGAGCGATCTTGATCTGGCCGTGCTGATGGAGGCCCCCTTGTCCGCTGAAACGCGAATCGCCTTGATGGGTGACTTGTCACAAGCAATCGGACGTCCTGTAGACCTGATCGATCTCAGCACGGCGGGTGAAGCGGTACTGGGGCAAATACTCAAACACGGCATTCGCCTGCTTGGCAGCGATGGTGACTACGCCGAGCTGATCAAGCGGCATTTGTTCGACGAGGCAGACTTCATGCCCTATCGCAGAAGAATACTGACCGAGCGGAGGCAGGCGTGGATCGGGACGTAATTGAGCAGAAAATCGAATCGCTGCGCCGCTGCGTGGCGCGCGTCCGGCAAAAATGCCCGGCCACGGCGGAAATCCTGGCGAATGATGTCGATGCCCAGGACATTTTGACGCTGAACCTGACCCGTGCGGTTCAGCTTTGTGTGGACATAGGCGCGCACCTGATTGCAGCAGCAGACGTCCCGGCTCCGGAAACGATGGGGCAAACGTTCGATGTTCTGGCTGCACTCGGTACGATCTCCCCAGAACTTGCCGCTCGCATGAAAAAAGCTGTCGGGTTCAGGAATATCGCCGTCCACAACTATGAAGCCATCGACTGGCAGATCGCTCACGCAATCGCCACACGGCACATGGAAGACTTCTCTGCCTTTGCAGGCGCTATCGCTGACACTATGGGAATTTGAGTCCTGCCGGAATGAAACTCACTGACAAAATCTACATCGCCGGCCATCGCGGCCTCGTCGGCTCCGCCCTGCTGCGCAACCTGCGCGACAAGGGTTACGCCAACTTCCTCACCCGCACCCACGCCGAGCTCGACCTCACCGACCAGGCCGCCGTCGAGTCCTTCTTTGCCGCCGAAAAGCCCGACTACGTTTTCCTCGCCGCGGCCAAGGTCGGCGGCATCCACGCCAACAACACCTACCCCGCCGAGTTCATCCGCGACAACCTCGC
>JAIWOS010000153.1 GCA_020217265.1 Thiobacillus sp.
GATCCAGACCAACATCATCCACGCCGCCTACAAAAACGGCGTGAAGCGCCTGCTGTTCCTGGGGTCGAGCTGCATCTACCCCAAGCTCGCGCCCCAGCCCATGCGCGAAGAACATCTGCTCACCAGTGAACTGGAACCTACCAACCGGCCCTACGCGCTCGCCAAGATCGCCGGCATCGAAATGTGCTGGGCGTACAACCGGCAATACAAAACGCAATACCTCGCCGTCATGCCCACCAACCTCTACGGCCCCGGCGACAACTACCACCCCGAAAACTCCCACGTCATCCCCGCGCTCATACGTCGTTTTCACGAAGCCAAGCTCGCCAACGCGCCCGTCGTCACCGTGTGGGGCACCGGCACGCCGCGCCGCGAGTTCCTCTACAGCGAAGACATGGCCGACGCCTGCGTCTACCTCATGAACCTGCCGGATGAGCGGTTCGTGCCGCTCTTGGGGCAAGACCGCAACGACGGCCTGGCGCCGCTGGTCAACATCGGCGTGGGACACGACATCACCATCCGCGAACTGGCGGAGACCGTGGCCGCCACCGTGGGCTACACCGGCAGGCTCGAATTCGACGCGACCAAACCCGACGGCACCCCGCGCAAGCTGATGAACGTTGATCGGCTCACCGCCATGGGATGGACGGCGAAGACGGGGATGCGCGAGGGGCTGGCCGCCGCGTATGCGGATTTTTTCGACGCCTGCCGCTCACGAAAAGACAGCAAGCCGGCGATGAACTGTTCCTCGCTGCAATAACTCTTGCAGCGGCTGGCCGATCCCCATGCTACTTGCACTGACGCCTTACATCCTGATAGCCCTGGGCATGGCCATTGCCGGCGTGCTGGGGGTGTTCATTGCCTCGCGCGGCGTGGAACGATTTGGCTCGCGGGGCGTGATGGTTTTCTATCTCTGGATGATCCTGCTGGGGCCTACCGTGCGGCTCATGACCGCCCCGCGGGAATACCTGACTGAAACGGATGCGATCCTGTCCGGCTATACCGCAATCGCCGGCTGGGTCACCTGGGTGCTCCGGCTCTCCAGCGTTTCCATTGTCAGCGTGGCTGCGGTCGTGGTACTCGTTGCGCTGATCAAGCGGCAACGTCAGCAGGGGGCCAAATTCTTCGTCATCGGCCTGTTCGGGATTGCGTTGACCATGCTGACGAGCGCCACCCTGGGGGAAAAGCCGGCGTTCATCCACCAGAGCATCTACACCGTCCTGCTCTTGGCTTCGCTGATCCTGATGCCGCGCATCGAACCCGAGCAGGTGGCCGTCGAAGCGAAGCGGGTCCTGCTGGTCCTGATGCTCGGTTCCCTGATACTGGGGGCGCTATTTCCGCATCGCTACGCCGAAACCAGTTACGTCGGGCTGATCCCCGGTTTCCACATCCGCTTGCACGGGCTTGCGCCGCACGCCAACTCGCTCGCGCCGCTGGCGCTGCTGTATCTGCTGCTGGCGTACTGGGTTCCCGGGAAACGCTTCTGGCACATTCTGGGGGTCGTGTCGGCCTTGCTGGTTCTGGTGCTGACCCAGTCCAAAACCGTGTGGGGCGCCGGGCTGACGATGATGATCGTCGTCGCACTGGTCCGTCTCAACCGGCAATTCAACCAGGAATTGCGAATGGCCCGGATTGGGGGGGGCACACTGCTGACGCTTGGCGTGTTTTTCGGCGGGGTACTCCTGCTGCCCTGGCTCTTCACCGACTCGGCGGCAGGACTGTTTGGCGCGCTGACCTCGGATAAGAGCGTCACCACCCTGACCGGGCGCACGGAAATCTGGCAAACCACGATCGACACCTGGAAAAACAATCCCTGGTTCGGTTATGGACCCGACCTCTGGGACCTCGAATTCCGGCTTCAGCACGGCGCGGCGCTGGCTGCGTGGCATGCCCACAACCAGTACATCCAGGCGCTGGGCGAGGCCGGCATCTTCGGCCTGATCGCCAACATCGTTTACACCGCCGCCTTCATCTATTACGGCTTCAAGTTTGCCGGCCGCACGCGGGGCATCAGCCTGGCGCTCCTGCTGCTGATTCTTGTGCGTACCGTCACGGAAATTCCGCTTCGTTTCAATGTGCTGCTCGACACCACATTCTTCGTGCATGTGGTGATCTTCGCCGTGTTCCTGATGCTGGCGCGGCAGGACGCGGTCATGGGACGCGCGAACCGGGTAGCAGAGCCCGGCTTGCAGGCGCAGCGTGCATGACCGCGGTACAGTCCAGCCTCGGCGCGCGTAGCGTCTCGGCCTTCCTGTGGGGCGGCGGTGGGGCGTTCCTACGGCTGTTCATGCAGATGGGGGCTCAGATTGTCCTGGCCCGGCTGCTGGGCCCTGAACAGTACGGCCTCTTTGCCATGAGCGTGGTGGTGATGAGCTTCGCGGCCTTCTTTTCCGACATCGGCATGGCCTACGGCCTGATCCAGCAGAAAACCCTGGACGAATCGCACGTGCGCTTTGTGTTCGGCTGGCAGCTCATCCTGGGCACGGCGGTGGCGCTGGTGCTTGCCCTGCTGGCGCATCCGCTGGCGGATTTTTTCCGCGAGCCGCGCCTGCCGGCCATCATTCTCGCGCTCGCGCCACTCGCCTTCCTGCAGGCGGTCAGCGCGGTATCGCTCAACCTGCTCAAGCGCGAACTGGACTTCAAGACCCTGCAGATCGCCCAGACCGTGGCTTATTTCTTTGGCTACGTTTGCCTCGGCATACCGCTGGCGCTGGGCGGCGCGGGGGTGTGGGCGCTGGTGGCGGCGTGGGGCGCGCAGAGCCTGATATCGCTGGCGCTCATTTACCGTGCGGCCCGTCACCCGCTCGTGCCCGTGTTCACCCATCCCGATGCGCGCAGCATGGGGCATTTCGGCGGCACCGTCCTGCTTACCAACATGACCAACTGGCTGATCGGCAACGTCGACAGGACCGTGGTGGCGCGCACCCTGGACAGCGCCTCGATGGGGATCTACTCCAATGCCTACAACCTCGTGAACACCCCGTCCAGCACCGTGCTCGGTTTCATGCAACCCGTCATGTACTCGGCCTGCGCCCGGGTGCAGGAAGACCCGCAGCGCATCCGCAAGGCCTACCTGCTGCTCATGGCGGGGATCGGGCTCACCGTCATGCCGGTGTTCTTTGCCATGTCCGCCGTGTCCGAGACGCTGGTGCTCGCCTTGTATGGCCCGCATTGGGCGCAGGCGGCCGAAGTCCTGCGGCCGATCGCGCTCGCCATGCCGGTCGCCCTCTTGTGGGGGATCACCACGCCGGTGCTGTGGAACACCGGGCAGGTCACGCTCGAATTCAAGCTTCAGCTTCCACTCGCCGGCCTGTGGTTGCTTGGGGCGTGGGCGGCCGCGCAGGCTTCTCTCGCGGCGCTGGCGTGGACGGTACTGGGTCTGTTCATCCTGCGTACGCTGGTGTTCACCCGGCTCGCCATACGCCAGATTTCGGTGCGCTGGCTCGACTGCGCCCGTGCGTTGCGCGGCGGCCTGGTGCTTGCCGCCTGCGCCATGCTGGCCGGCTGGGGCGCAGACCATGTGCTGGCGGCCACGCTGCCGGGCAGCCAGATCAGGCTGGCAGCCATTGTGCTCGCCTGCGCCGCTGCGGTCGGGCTTGCCCTGCGCCTGCTGCCGGGGCTTTTCATTCCCGAACTGGCCGACATGCTCCGCATGGGATTGGGACGCCTGCCGCGGGCTGCCGCCCGCGCCGCAGGCTGGTTGCTTGCGCCGCAACTGGGGAGTGCCCATGCCCGCTAACCCGGTGCCGTCGCCACGTATCGACGTGATCATGCCGCTTTATAACAAGCGCGATTACGTCGAGGCGGCGATTCGCAGCGCGCTCGCACAGCGCGGCTTGCACGAACTGATCGTGGTCGACGACGGTTCGACCGACGATGGCCCGGCCCGGGTCGAGGCGCTGGCGCGCACGCACCCCGCCATCCGGCTGCTGCGTCAGGCCAATGCCGGTGTATCGGCTGCGCGCAACCGCGGCGTGCGGGCAAGCAACGCCGAGTATGTGGCCTTTCTCGACGCCGACGACCTTTACCTGCCCGGATTCCTTGAACAGATTGCCACCCTGACGGTGCGCTACCCGACCGCCGCCCTGCTGGGCACCGCTTTCCGCGAATTCGCCAGCGAGCCGCCACAGGACGTGACCGATGTGCCACCGATAGCGCCCGATGCGGGCCGGCTGATCGAGGCGCCGTTCGAAATCTGGGCCAGGCGGAGTTTCGTTTTCACTTCCTCGGTGTGCGTGAAGCGGCAGGCCTTGCTGGATTCGGGAACCCTGTTTCCCGAGGGCGAAAAACTGGGCGAAGACCTCGACGTGTGGTTTCGCCTCGCTGAATCCCACCCGCTGGCTGTGAGCGATCGCGTGCTCGCGCTGTACCGCACGGCCGTCGCCGGCAGCCTGACCGCAAGCAACCCCTTGCCGGGATTGCTGCCCTGTTTTCAGCGGCTGGAAGCGCGGCTGGCGCGCCCGGAGTATCCCGCCCGGCACCGGCGCGGCGCGCGCCAGGTGCTCGCGGTGAATTATCTGAACACCGCCCGCAGCCTGCTGCGCCAGGGCCGCCGCCGCGAGGCGGCCGATCTGATCTTTACGCGCACCGCGATGCGCCATCCGACGTATTGGCTGCGCATGGCGGTGCGCTGCCTGCTGCCGGCCGGGAGCGGGCGATGAACGTGCGCTTGTCGCTGGTGATGGCCACGCTGGGCCGCACGGCCGAAATCGACCGTTGTGTGGACAGCCTCGCCGCGCAGACCTGCCGCGATTTCGAGTTGATCGTGGTCGATCAGAATCCCGACGACCGGCTGGTGCCGGTGCTGGCCCGGGCGCGTGCACTCGGCCTGGAATGCCGGCATCTGCGACAGAGCGAGCCGAATCAGTGCCTAGCACGCAATACCGGCGTCGAGGCGTCGCGTGGCGGGATTGTGGCCTTTCCCGACGACGACTGCTGGTATGAGCCCGATGTGGTCGAGAGGGTGCTGACACGTTTTGAAGAGCAGCATGGCCTTGATGGACTCGTCATTCAATGGGCCGAGCAGTTAGCCGCGAATAAACCTAGCGAACCTCGCCGCTTCAGCTTTTCTGAGTTTGCTCGTATGCGTGGACCAACCGCTAGTTGCATCACACTTTTTTTTGGACGAAGCATTTTGAGGGAAGTAGGTAATTTCGACTTGGCGCTGGGGCTACATAGCTGGTATGGCGCTGGTGAAGAAACAGACCTTTTCCTTCGCATTCTTTACGCGGATGCGGTCGTAGAGTTCGATCCAACTATCCACGTACATCATCCTCTAGCAACTCCAACCAGTCTCCCCCCAGCACGCATGTTTGCCGGCACGCGCCGGCGCGCGCGCGGGACCGGCGCCTTGTACGCGCGGCACCCGTTGCCCGTCTGGGTGATCGTGCGCGGTCTTCTGAGTCCGTGGGCGAAGGCGTTGCTCAATGCGTTCAAACCGCGCGAAGCCGCGCAGAAGCTGGGGCTGGCCATTGGGCGGCTGGAAGGCTACGTCGGTTGGCTTCTGGGCTACCGTGCCGGGCGGAAGCGGGGGGCACCATGAGTGCATGCAAAGGCAAAGACGGATTGATTGCGCCGGGACGGCGCAGCCTGCTACTTGGCGCGGCCGGGGTGCTGGCGGCAGGTGGTCTGGGCGCGGTGGGGCTGGCGAAACTGCAGGGCGGACGGGCGCTGGCGCCGCCGTCCGACCCGATACCCCGCGATTACTTCGGCATGCACATCCACAATGCCGATACGCGCACGCCGTGGCCGAGCGCGCGTTTCGGCAGTTGGCGGCTGTGGGACGCGCACGTGAGCTGGCCGCAGTTGCAGCCAAGGCGGGGGCGTTGGGATTTTCGCCGGCTCGACCGGTACCTGGCGATGGCCGAGCAGGCCGGGGTCGACGTGCTGCTGCCCTTGGGGCTGTCGCCGGCGTGGGCATCGGCCCGCCCCTCGGAAGCTTCGGCGTACAGCCCAGGCAACGCGGCGGAGCCTGCGTCTATCGAGGACTGGCGGCAATACGTTCGCACGGTGGCGCAACGCTACCAGGGCAGGATTCGCCACTACGAACTGTGGAACGAGCCGAATCTGAAGAACTTTTACACCGGGTCGGTCGAGCACATGGTGAATCTCGGCCGGGAAACCCGGGCCGTTCTCAAGCAGGTCGACCCCGACAACCGGCTCGCCGCACCGGCGACGACCGAGGGCGGGCGCCAGCTGGACTGGCTCGACCGCTACCTCGCGCTGGGCGGCGGGCAATACCTCGACGTTCTGTCGCACCATTTCTATGTGCCGCGCGAATCGCCGGAGGCCATGGCGGGCATCATGCGCGACATCCGTGGCCTGCTGGCGAAGCATGGCGTGAGCGGCAAGCCGATCTGGAATACCGAAACCGGCTGGTGGATCGACACCCCGAACGCATCGACGAGCTTTACCAGCTGGAAGAAACTCCGCCCGAGCGAGGCTGCGGCCTATGTGTCGCGCGCCTTGCTGCTCGGCTGGGCGCTAGGAATGCAGCGTTTTTACTGGTATTCGTGGGAACACAGCAGCATGGGTCTGATGGACGAAAAAACGCTCGCCCTGAACGACGCGGGCAGGGCGTATATCGAGACGCAGGCCTGGATGGAGGGGGCGACGATGACCGATTGCCTGTCGTCTGCTGGCCGCTGGACCTGCACGCTCAGGCGCGGGGAGTCGGATGCGGCCCGGGTGGTCTGGCTGGAGGATGGCCAGGATACGCCCTGGCGCGTACCTGCCGAGTGGCGCGTGCGCGAATGCGTGCGGCTGGACGGCAGCCGCCAGACGATCGAGCCGGTTTCTCCGGTTGTGGTGATTGGTCAGACGCCTGTGCTGCTGCGTGGATGAACGAGAACACAAATCAGAAAGTTGAGCATGGTTGCGCATCTGGCCGTATTTGACATGAGCGTTTCCCGCAACAGTCCTGCGGGCAGCTGTGTGCTTGCCGAGGTCGAGGGGCTGCGCTCGGACTACCGCCTGACCGTCTTTACCGACCGCTTCGATGGCGTGCAGGATGACCGGGTGGCGTACGTCCGGGTGCCGGTGCCGCGGCGACCGGTTTTCCTGCGCTACTGGCTGTTCCAGTTTCTGGCGGCTTTCCGCTATCTGGTCTGGCGGCTCTCGCACGCGAAACCCACGCTGATACAGACGACACAGGGCCAGTTTCTGTGGTCGGACGTTGCCTATGCGCATTTCTGCCACGGCGCCTATCTCGAGAATCAGTGGCGGCAAAGTGCCGTGGCGGGAGTACGTCGCCTCGCACGCTGGCTGAACCACCGCTGGAATGCCGCAATGGAGCGTCGGGCTTTCCGTCGGGTGAGGAAGGTCGTGGTGCCTTCGCTGGGGCTGCAGCGCGAACTCGCGAAAACCTATCCCGAGGTCGCGGACAAGATCGTCGTGATATCGAACCCGGTCGATCTCGGACGTTTCGCCCGGCCTGCCGATTTCGACCGGACGACCCGGCGCGCCGAATTCGGCTACGCGCCGGAGCATATTGTGTTTGCGTTCATGGCACTGGGCGATTTTTCGCGCAAGGGTCTGGGGCTGATCCTGCCGGGACTGGCGAAATTGCCGCCAGCCGAGCGCGCACTGGCGCGCATTCTTGTGATCGGTGGAGGTGCAGGGGAGATAGCGCAGTATCGGGCGCTGGCCGAGAAACTGGGTCTGCAAGGCCAGGTGACGTTCGTCGGCATGCAGCAGGACGTGCGGCCATATCTCTGGGTGGCGGATGTGTTTGCCTTTCCGTCGGCGTACGAGATTTTCTCGCTGGCGATCCTCCAGGCGGCCGCGGCGGCATTGCCGCCTATCGTGAGCCAGGGGTTGTATGGTGCGGAAGAATTCGTCCGCCACGGCGAAAATGGCTGGGTGGTGCCGCGTGACGAGGGCGGGGTATCTACAGCACTGGCCGATGCCATCCGCCGGGCCAAAGATTTGCCCGCCATGGCGGCAGCCGCGCAAACGTCGGTGGAAGTGTTTTCCGATGCGGCCTTTGTCGGCCGGTGGCGCGAATTTTACGCGGCGTTCCCCCGCGAAGCAGGCCAGCCCTGAATGAGGCGTGCCAAGCCGGCCATTGAATGATGCCTGGAGCAACGCCCTCCCTTTTGCGTGTGGTCATCGTGACCAACATCCCGGCGCCCTACCGGTTGCCGGTTTACGCGCTGCTGGCCCGCGAGCCGGATATCGACCTGCACGTGGTGTATTGCAGCGGGCGCGAACCGGACCGGGAATGGAATCTCGGGCAGGCGAATTTTCCGCACACCTTCCTGAACGAGTCCTTCGTCAGCTACCGCGGGCGCTTCATCCATATCAATCACGACATCTGGTCGGTGCTGCTGAGCTTGCGTCCTGACGTGGTGGTGACGACGGGCTTCAATCCGACGCATTTGCTGGCTTATGCCTGGACGCGGCTGCACCGCGCGCGGCATGTGGCGATGACCGACGGCACACTGGAATCGGAGGCGCGACTGTCCAGATTGCACCGCTGGATTCGTCGCCATGTGTATGAACACACGGCTGCCTTCATTGCCGCCAGCGAAGGGGGCATGCGGCTGTACCGGTCGTATGGCGTCGAGCCGGACAGTCTGTTCAAGTCGCACCTCTGCGCGCACAACGAACGCTTCCTCGCCGCGCCGCCCGTAGCCAAACACTACGATTTCATTTTTTGTGGCCGCTTCGAGGCGGCCAAGAACCCCTTGTTCGCGCTCGACGTGGCGCGAGCGTGCGCACGCCAGCTCGGGCGCAAGGTGTCGATGGTGTATGTGGGGTCGGGCGGAATGGAGGCGCGAATACGCGAATACGCCCGGGAGTGCGTCAACGATGTCGAAGCGACTTTTGCGGGTTTTGCCACCCAGGAGGCCTTGCCCGGATGGTATGCGGCCTCGCGCGTGTTCCTGTTTCCCACGCAGATGGATGTCTGGGGCGTGGTCGCCAACGAGGCGTGCGCTGCGGGGGTTCCCGTGCTGGTATCGCCCGACGCCGGCGTGGCCGGAGAGTTGGTTCGGGGGGGCGAGAACGGATTCGTGCTGACGCTCGATCTCGACCATTGGGCCGACGCGGCGTGCCGTTTGCTGACCGATGCCGCACTGTACGAGTCCATGTCGGCGCGCTGTCGCGAAATCGTGCGCCAGTACAGTTATGACAACGCAGCGCTCGGAATTGCACAGGCGGCACGCGCGGCGGATCGGGAATTTGTCCCCTGGAGCACCTACCGGCCCAAACTGCGCCGCCGGGTCGTGGTCGTGCAGCGCCGCATGACGCAGTACAGGGTACCGTTATTCAACCGCATGCGGCAGCTGCTTGATCAGGCGGGGGTGGAATTGGTGGTGGTGTATGGCGACCCGTTGCCAAGCGAGGCCCTGAAAGCGGATTCGGGTGAACTGCCCTGGGGTGTGCATGTCGGGTGTTACTACGCATTCAACGGAAAACTGTGCTGGCAGAACGTGATGCCGATCGCCAGCAGCGCGGACATGGTCGTGGTCACGCAGGAGAACCGGCTGCTGTTCAACTATGTGAAACCGATTCTGAAAAGAAACCGCAAGTGGGCGTTCTGGGGGCACGGCCGAAACTTCCAGGCGGCGAGGCCCGGTTCGCTGTCCGAGCGGTTCAAGCGCTGGTTGTCCCGTCAGGTGGACTGGTGGTTTGCCTACACCGAGGTCAGCCGCAGTGTCGTGCGGGAAGCCGGATTCCCCGACGAACGGATCACGGTGCTCAACAATGCCATCGATACGACAGCCCTTCGCGAGCAGCTGGCTTCCGTGAAACGGGACGAAATCGAGTCGATACGCCGCGCATTCGGTCTGGGTCCCGGCCCTGTGGGCTTGTGCCTGGGGTCGCTGCACGCGGACAAGCGGCTGGATTTCCTGTTCGACGCCGCGAGGCGCACCCGCGCAGACGTTCCGGATTTCCAGTTGCTGCTCGTGGGCGACGGGCCGTTGCGCGATCAGGTGCGACATGAGGTTGAGGCTTCGGGGGGATGGATGCACTGGGCCGGCGCATTGAAGGGGGT